>WAPY01000114.1 GCA_015520525.1 Candidatus Woesearchaeota archaeon | reverse complement strand
TCTCCAAATTGAAGAAAGAGATAAAAGCTCTTTAAGTTTTTTCTTTTTCTCCCTATTTTTGAATCTTGATAGTAAGTAATAAATAGTAGGGGGCAATCTTATAATGCATGGACATACCTTTATTCTTTCCAGGAAGAAGAGTGAAAGATAAGTCTAACTCGCATTTCTTAGGAGGAATAAAGAATATACTGAGATTAAATTTCTTGAGAAAAAGAAGAGAGAAGGAGATTGTGGTGATTGAAGAACTCCAAAAAGTAGACAAAAAAACATTGTCAGAATTTGACTTTTTGAGAGAAGTGTTAGATGCTTTACAAATAATGAAATACTCAGGAAGATTAAATAATTATATGAGTGATGAGCGAAAAAGAACCGCCTTAAATAAGCAAGTTGTGGAATTTACTGAAAGAGTGATAAATTTTACAAAAAGATACGTTCGAGGAATGGAAAAATCAGTAGATTATCTTTCAAATAATTACAAAAAACTAAGAGTAAGTTTAGAACCTTCACAGGTAAAACCTCTTGATGATCAATTAAAGGAAATAAAAGAATGTGAAGAGAATATTAAAATGAATTCCAACAATTTAAGTGAGTATTATCCAAAACTCAAAAGAGAGGGTTTAACAGATGATACATACAAACCCCTTACATCGGCTCTTAATAATATTCTTAAAAATATTAATTCACTCAAAGTTTATATTCCTAGATTCTTAAAAACAATTAAAGTAGAAACTGAAAATATGAGGTGATATCATGTCAGATTGTTTATTTTGCAAGATAGCAAACCACGAAATTAAAAGCTACAAGGTTTATGAGACAAAAGAGTTCTTGGCTTTTATGGACATATTCCCGCCAACATTCAACGGCAAAATAACTATGCCGACAGTTTTAGTAATACCAAAAAAACATTATGGAAGCAACGCTTTTGAGGATGTGCCTGAAAAGGTTTACCTTAAATCATTCAAGGTGGCTAGGAAGGTTGCCAAAGCTATGCAGAGGGCTTTAAAACCGATGAGGGTTTGTTTAATGATTGAAGGAACTGAAATAAATCACTTTCACATAAAACTCTATGCTATTTATAAAGAATTTTATCCGAACTATTTGAGTTCTATGAAAGGCCCAAACAATGAAGCAACCCAAGCCAGCAACAAGTGGCTTAGAGAAACAGCTAAGAAGATAAAGGAAGCCATGAAAGAATTAAGGAAGGAGAAAGAGTTATGATGGAAAACACAATTACTGAGAAAAAATTGAAGAAATACTTTGAGATTACGGGAGAAGCAATAAGAGAAGCTGAAAAGAGCGGGAACAGGTTAGGGATGAAAGAAGCGAGAGATGATTTTTTGGACATGATAAAAAGATACTACGCAGACGCTAGGTTTTTTTATGATAAAGAAGACTTTGTCAACGCATTTGCTGCCTTAAACTACGCCCACGGATGGCTTGATGCGGGTGCAAGGATAGGCTTGTTTGATGTTCATAACTCCCGGTTGTTCACAGTAGATTAAAGAAAGATTTAAAAATAATTAACGTTTCTCTGTGCTTATGATAATAAGGAAGCTTATGAATAAACGAGTGTTTTCTTCCCTTTCTTTCCTTTCGTTTATCACTTTTTTCTCATTTTTGTTTGCTCCTTTAGTTAGTGCGAGTAACTATGAAAGTATGGGACAATTTTATGGGGGATTTCTCAGCTCATTGGGGCGTGCTTTTGTTAAAATAATGTCCTTTAATTGGCTTAAATCACAAGATGCTTATATTTCTTTCATGAGGTTCTTAATGTTTCTCTTTATCCTCATTGTATATGAAGAACTCTTTAGGTATGCACGCAATAACTTTGGCAACAATTTTCCGATTACCCAGCGTTCGGCAGTTGTTCTCTCAGTTATTTTATCAATCATAACTATAATGTTTATTCCTGCGGGAATGTTGGCGGAGTTTGGTTCTCAATATGGTTTTGTTGGCCTTGTTATTTTATGGTTGCCTTTATTTGCGGGGGTTGTGTTTTTGGCAGCTAAACCTGGATTAATTGTTGGAAGTAATGTCCATTTACGAAGTGTTGTTAGAGGAATCATGTTAATCATAATAGGTACAATCTTGTTGTACTTTGGTTATTTGGCAGGTTATGCTTCATCTTATTGGGAGAGTTATACAACTCAGGCAATGCCTGCTTTTATTCCCTTAGCATTGTTTAAGCTTTTTAGGAGGAGAGAACATGTCTAATTTTATGGTTCCCGGAGTAGTCTCCTTTGTTTTTCTTCTGGTTGGAACGGGAGTGATTATTTGGGGGTTCGTTGAGTTAATAGGAGGAATCTCTGGAGCAGTTAGTCAAGGTGGGGGAGGAATTTCTTCTAATCCTAATCCCGCAACGTCTAAGAAAAACGAGCAGGAAGTAAAGAAAGAAGCGGAGGAAAGTAAAAAGGAGGCCAGTCAAGAGGAAAAGTTGGATGAGGCAGAAGGAAAGATAGATAAAAATATAGAGCGAGGAATTAATGGGATAAACAGAGATTTAAATTACTTGGATAAAGTAGAGGCAGAGAGAATTAAACAATTAAGGATTTTAGTCAGAGCTCTTGAGGATGTTGAAAAGAACCCCCAGATTTTAAGTACAGATAAGTGGAAGAAAAATCTTGCTCCAAGAATATCTAAAATAATAGATAATGTGCTTACAGTTAAAAAAGAGGGGAGATTTATAGGAGATTTGTTAAGTAAAGTAGATAAAGTACAATTAGAGGAAAAGAATGTTCTCAACTATTTGAAGAATAAAATACTTCTTTTAAGTAGGATGGAAGGTTACGTAAATAATATAGAAAATAAGATAAATTTGAAACAACCAAAAAACGCAGAGGATGAATTAGAACGAAAGCGGATAATACAAAATGCAAAGGTAGTCAGTACGGAACTTGCTACTATTAAAAGAGAGCTGGCAAAGATAGAAGCGGAAACCTCATCTGCGTTGTTGGAATATGAGCGGCAAGCAAATGATGTTAATAGTAAAAGAGTTTTTGAAGATATATATAATAAGATGAGTGAAGTGAAAAAGATGGCAGATGATAAACT
>WAPY01000113.1 GCA_015520525.1 Candidatus Woesearchaeota archaeon | reverse complement strand
TAACAGCTTATGTTAAACTCGTCCCCTTATTCCTGTTGATAATAACCTACTTCTTCCTGTTTGAATACTTAGTGCAAACAACTCCGGGAAAATTCATGCTGGGAATAATTGTAGAGGATGAGAACGGAAAAGAACCGAGCATGATAAAGTGTTTGATAAAGAACATACTTTACTTTCCCTCATGGCTCTTCATCATATGGTGGGTTGTTGACTTATACTACTTATTCAAAAACAAAATAAGATTAACTGAGAAACTTCTGAGAATGAAAACAGTTCAAATAATCAAGGTGAACAATTAAAATGGAAAGAAATTGGAAAAGCTTAATTGCAATTGCTGTCGTGATTTGGATACTCTCTGTAATTATAAGCTCATCATCGCAGATTGAGGGAAGCAACGCAAATGTAGCTGTAATTCCTATAAATGGACCTATAGGAGAAACAGGAGGAATTTATTCAACGGGAGCCAACGCGAATGATATAATAAGCGAATTGAACAAGGCTGAAGAGATGCCAAACATAAAATACATCCTAATAGATATAAATTCTCCTGGAGGAATGCCAGTAGACAGTGAGAGGATATTCAAGAAAATAAAGTCATTGGATAAACCAACCATAGCAGTTATAGAAGATATTGGAACATCAGGAGCTTATTGGATAGCGTCAGGAGCTAAGAGGATAATAGCAAGCAAGGTTAGTATAGTAGGAAGCGTCGGCGTGCTCGGTTCGTACTTAAGCTTCTCAGGATTAATGAACAAGTATGGAATAAATTACAACAGGCTAGTGTCTGGGGAGTATAAAGATATAGGAAGTCCGTTTAGAAACATGACTCCCGAAGAGAAAAAGATTTACCAAGAAAGATTAAACCTCATGGACTCATACTTCTTAAACTCTGTTGCGGAGAGCAGAAACCTAACAGAAGCAGAGAGAAAGAACATATCCTCTGCTTTGTTTTATACAGGGAGTCAAGCACTGAAACTTCACCTAATTGATGCTCTGGGAACATATGAAGACGCCCTCAATTACATAAAGAACAAGATAAACGAAACTCCGGAAACTTACACATTCCAAAAGAAGAAAGATTTTCTCAGCAGGTTGATGGATGTTTCAAGCAAGAACAGTTTCTTGCTCGGTTATGGAATAGGAGAAGCGATGAGAACAGAAAAAGGAAGCTCAATCAGTTTGATTTCTTAAAAACAATCATAATGTAAATTAGGCAGACCAAAGCCACAGTTCCATAAACAATTTGATTGAACATTCTGCCGGGAAGAACAAAACCAAAAATATTTGCGGGAATGTCCTGCCTGAAGAACTCAAGGAAGAACCTTATTAGAGAGTAAGAGAACAGGTAAATAATAAATTTCATTCCCTTGACAAGCTTAAGCTTAAAACCTGAGATATGAAGGGTGTGCTTCTTTCTAATATGCCTCAAAAATAAGAACAGAGAAAAGTCAAGAATGGACTCATAAAGTTGAGCTGGATGCCTAATCCCGCCAAGGTAAGTTATACCCCAAGGAACATTAGTCAAAGAACCATAACAGCAACCGTTAAGAAAACAACCAATTCTTCCTATGGACTGAGCCAGAGGAATATAAGGAGCGTAAAAATCCAAATATTTCTTATAATCTTTTCTTCTAAACTTAAAGTAAATTATGAAGGCAAGCAAGCCAAGAACAATCGCGCCGAACAAAGCCATTCCACCGCCAGAGAAATTAAGGATTTCCAAAGGGTGCTTTGAGTAGTAAGACCACTCGCCAAAAACAAACAACAAACGACCGCCCAAAACAGCAGAGATCACAACAATCCAAAATGAGTTAATAAGCTCATCCTCATACTTTTTATTATCCTTAATCGCCAATAGCAGAGCGGTTAAAACTCCCAAACTAACGAAGAAACCCCAAGAATAAACTCTAAACGAGCCAATTGAGAAAAGCACATGAATAGGATGATAAGGAATCATAACAGCAAAGTAATACGGCAATATAAAAAACTTTCCACTTAAAAATATTCAAAAAGATTTATAAGCTGACAAAAAATAAAAATGTTATGGGTAAAAAAATCTTCATCATCAACTTCAAAAATTATAGGGGAGGAGTGGGCAGTAGAGCTGTAAAATTAGCGATGCTCATAGAAGAAATTGCTCTTGAACATAAGAATGTTGAAACATTAATCGTCGCTGAACCTCCTGATGTTTTCAGAATATCTCACTCAACAAAATTAAAAGTGCTGAGCGTCGCCGACCCAGTTGACTTCGGAAGACACACGGGAGCGGTAATAGCCGAGGACTTAAAAGACAACGGAGCTTATGGATTGCTGATAAATCACTCCGAAGATAAGATAAACTTGGCGGGAATAAAATTCTTAATAATAAAAGCAAGATCTTTGGGAATGAAAAGTATAGTGTGCGCTGAAAACTTAGAGAAACTTAAAAAAATAGTCAAATTAAAACCTGACATAGTTGCAGTTGAGCCGAGGGAGTTAATTGGCGGGAATGTTTCAGTATCCACAGCGAAACCGAGTCTGATAAAAAAAGCTTATGAAATCAGCAGTAAGTATAAAATTCCATTATTATGCGGTGCAGGAGTAAAAACAAAAGAAGATGTTAAGAAAGCCCTTGAGCTTGGAGCTGTTGGAGTCTTAGTCGCCTCAGGAATCGTCAAAGCGAAGAACAAGAAGAAAGCAATTGAGAACATGCTTGAAGGATTCATTTAACCTTCAACTGAACAATCTTATTTGAATAAACCTCCCAAGAAGAAGGTCTATTATCCTCCACCACAATCTTTATGTTGTAAATGCCTGGTTCAATGCCTAAAGCAGGCATAACCACAACCGGAAACTCTTTGTGCGAGTAAGCGGGAACAACGCCGATGTAGGAAGGAATAGAACTTATCTTAGAACCGACAGTAACCGGATCTCCATTATCATCAACTTCAAACGCGGAAACATTAAAACTGACAGGAGTGTCATAATTATTGTTAATCCTAAGAGAGTAAACGACATGATGGCCCGGGTATGAACTAACGCTCTGTGGAGAAACACAAACCCTTAAAGAGTCGGAACAATCCACATTTCTTAATTCCCTCATAAAATCTTTGTATGACTTGTCTGTAATATTATTTGAGCTTGAACTCATCCTACGAAGTAAGACGATGCCCATGGAGAGAGCGAGAGTCGCCAAGACAAGCATAACAATGAAATTGGCAGACAGCTCAAATCCCTTCTTTTTCTTAATAGCAGATATCATGAGAATTACCTCCAAAGGAAAAATGAATAAAACTAATTATTAATTAACCTTCAACTTCCACAGTAAACTCCTTCTGAGCGTATATATTTGCAGGATCTTCTGGACTAACAATAACCATTTTACAACGGTAGACACCTCCCGACGCTTGATAAGAAGGCTTAATAATTATCTTGAAAGGATCAGAGGACTTGCCTGCATCAATATACACTTTAGGCCAAGTGTTGAACTGAATTCCACTCTTGCCTCCATAGACCCATTCTGCAGTTCCATCACTTGAGAGATAACTATAACAATCAATTACAGAGCCATATATTTTTTTACCACTTTTCTCACATAAAGGAATAACTTCTCCAGATTCTGTTATATTTGTACACTTTGAATTACCTTTAAGCACAAAAGTTTCTCCTTTATCAAGATAATTCCGAATAGCTATAAGAGCATCTCCCTCTTTCCCTGGAGGAATTCCATTACCATCCTTCCCAGCGTAGGAGTCACTATCCATAACAATCTTGCCGGGAGTGTTCAAAAGCTTCTCCTGCATCTCCTTCTGCTGATCCTCTGTGAGTTTGAACAGAGAATTTGAAGCACTGCCGAACATCTTCTTTATGAAAGCAATTCCCAAAGATAAGATTATGACAGCAAATATCAGAATAATAATGCTGTTGACTGAAACATCCATACCACCGCGCTTGTTTTTTATAACAGACCTTATTTTATAACTCATGAGCTCACCTCTTATGAAATAGTATATCAATATCCAATAATCAACAATTATTTATAAACCTTTCTATTGAATTTTATTCATAACGCTCATCAAAAAGTTTCTTCAGCTTAGATGCTTTTTTGTCGCCTATCAAATCAACTGATTTCAAATCTTTTTCTGATGCATTAACAATGTTTGAGACGCTACCGAACTTGCGGAGAAGTTCTCGGGCGGTTGTCAAGCCAATATTTGGAAGGGAAGATATAAAATACTCCTGTTGGTCTTTAAGAGTGCTCGGCTTCTTAGAGTGAAGTTCAAAATTCTTCGCCTTATCAACCTGCTCCTTCTCCGCAATTTGAAACAAAAGGTCTGCCGTCTCCTTAGGCGTTCTCGTAAATAAGATGGGAACTCCATAATTTAATGTGATTGTTATCAGCATGCCATAAATAGCGTTCTTATGGACATTCCTCACAGAAAACATGTCCTCCATACCTTGAACAACAATCAAGGGCTTGTTATAATTTTCTTTAAGCAATTTCAACTGAGACAAAAGCCTTGAATCAATAAGAGAATCAACAAAATCCTTAACAGTTTTGAGCTCAACAGCAACATCAGAACTCAAAACATAATCCGCAATGTCCAACCGTTTAAGGTCAACAACAGCCCCCTTATCAACGAGGGACTGAAGTATTAAGGAATTCTTCTCGCGGTAATCAACAATTATCTTTACCTTAGGATCTGAGAAATCAGTCAGTTTCTTATTCTTACTATCAGTATTACGGCTTAAATTTGTGAGTGAAAATTCCTTCTTCAAAGATTCAAGAACTCTTTTCATCTTCGTCTCTTTATGGCGGGCAACCCACAGATAAGCCTCATCTCTCGTCTTCTTTGTGTAAAGTATGATCACATAACCCTTATCCTGCCTACCAGTCCTGCCGCGGCGCTGTATCTGCCTAATAGCACTTGGCACTGCCTCATAAAAGATGACTTTATCTACTTTAGGAATGTCCAAACCTTCCTCACCGACAGATGTGCTTATGAGAACATTGAACTTGCTGTTCTTAAACTCATCAAGCATCTTTCTCTGATCCTTCTGAGTTAAACCTGTACCCTGCTTCTTCTGCTGGCCGACAAAAACTTTAGAGGAAATCCCAACTTCCTCAAACTTCTTATGAATAACTGTCGCTGAATCTCTGTACTGAGTAAAGACAATAATTTTTGAATCAGGTTTGTCTTTCAAAGTTTTAGAAACAAGCTCAAGAAGTTTGTCCAATTTAGGATGCTCAACACCCTTGTTAAAAAGATGAGTCGTTAAGGCAATGGCGGACGTAAAATTCTCATCAGACATTAAGGCTTTAACAGCTTTAACCTTAGAAGAGGAAGCTGACTCGACAAACCTGTCAAAATATTTCTTTAAAGCAGAAATTCCCTGAGTTTCCAACAGCTCAATTGCATACTGAACCTTCATAATTTGAGCGAGAATTGAGAGTAGGAACATATCAGAGTAAGACTTGTCGTTCATGATTTTAGCCCTTAACTCCGACTGCAAAGCCAACAAATCCTTCTTGCTCATATTCTCATTAATGTTAACATCAGACAATTCTCTTATCTTCTTAATCCTGTCCTTGTAAATAGCCAAAAGTTTATTCCTCAACTTCAGCATATTATCAGATAATTCAACGCCCACCCAATTAACAACGATTTCTTTAACATAAGGCTTAACATCAAAATCAGAATCCGAACGAACCTCAACATTCTCAATGAAGAGATTGTTGCAGACTTCCTTAATCTTCTCAACATCACTTCCGGGAGAAGCAGTTAAGGCTAAGATTCTTGGGAAATCAGCCTCAGCAACATACTGTTTAGCAATGAAAACATAAGAGTAATTTCCTACAGACCTGTGCGCCTCATCGAAAATAATGAGAGAAACATTCTTCAAAGATATTTTTCTTGATATAACATCATTCTCCAAACCTTGAGGTGTGGAAAAAACAACTCTCATTTTATCCCAAATCTCACGGCGCTTGCTTGGACTTATAGACCCTGTGAAGACAGTTGTGAGCTCTTCAGGAATGTTCGTATACTTGAGAAAATAGTTCCTGTGCTGTTCAACTAAAGGTTTAGTCGGAGCTAAAAAGATAACCTTTGAGTTTGGAAAATCATTCAACCTTTTTAGGGAGAGCATCATAGCAACAGCTGTCTTACCAAGCCCCGTAGGTAAGACAACTAGAGTATTCTTACTTACAGCAGAGGCGAAGATTGTCTGCTGGTACAATCTAGGCTCAAAATTTTTCAAGGAAAACATAAGTATAAAGTAAAAAAGGAAGTTTAAAAAGTTTTAGTTGCAGAAAGTCCAGTGTTTATTTTACAAAGAAAGGATCCTCATATTTTATCATAAAATAAAGAGCCACAAAAGCAGATATTAAAGTTCCAAGCAGGAACATCCAAAAGACAGGAGCGTATATAAAAATCCAAGCGCCCAAGAGGAGACCAACAGTGAAAGCATACAAGAAAGGAGAAGCAAAGAAGATTTTAACGCCATCCAACGGAGGAATAGGAACCAAGGCAAAAGCAGCAACCATAAGATTAACAACAATTGCCTCTTGAACTATTGGAGAATTTGTGAAGTTAAAGAATCTGAAAAAAGCAGCGAGAGCAATGTTTGCCAAAATTCCCATAAAAGAGACAACACCCAAAGCAAAATAATTGAGGCCGTGACGGAAGAAACCCAGACGGTAACCTTTAATAATTGACATTGAAAAACTCCCAACAGCGAGGAAGAAAAGGACACCATTAGTTACAAAGGTTAAGAGTAGAGCAAACACTAAACCAAAAACCCAAAACTCATATCTAACTTTATACCCTAAATGGAGAGCGTAGAGCTTCTTAGCAGAGATATTGATGAACAAGGCTAAAAGAACGATGACAAAAGCATTGAAGAAGTTGAACAAGCCAACTCTAACGCTAAATACATTGCCAACACCCCACTGCCTAAAGCTCAAACAAAAAGCAAGGATCAAAGATGTGATAAGCAAAGACCTTGACTCTAAAGGATCAAAAACAAAATAACGCTTAACAATATCATAATAATCATAAAAATCTGCCATACCTTAAATAAACACAATCAACTTTTAAAATTTACTGAAAAAGAATAACTCAAAGAAGGAGATTTTTCATAATCTCTCTCAAACTTCTTGAGGTACTCAAGAACTCCTTTAACATGACCAGCACCTAAAACAACGAGAACCTTCTCTCCAGAATTGTAAAAAAGGAATAAACGCTTAGCAATAAACCTGTTGCGGGAATCAACAAGAACAGAGTATAAATGAGGATACCTTGACTTCATAACCTCAATAGCAGTATCAACTAATTTTTCTGAAGGGATTTTATTCAAATCAAGCTTATAAGATTCTCCACGATGAAAAACGCTCAGGAAAGGATCGGCCAAAAGTCTCAGCTTCTCAGACAAGGGGATCTTAGAAGAAAAATCTCTCAAAGTAACCTCAATAGGTTTATCAATTAAGATAACATTCTTATTAAACTTTCGAGCGAGCTTAATGGACTCCTCCATCTCAACACCAGGCTGAACACCCAAACGGAGAGCGAGCTTCCCCTGGATAAAAGAAGCAATTTTAGCGAATAAAAAACCTTGAATGCCTATTCTTCCAGGAGAATAATAACCTTTGCTGACAGGAAGGTGATTCATACGAGCAATAAGAGAATTAAAGCGATCAGCATCCAACTCTAAAGCAACCACATCAGGATTCTCCTTAGAGAAAAGCGTCCTCAAAGTAGAAACACTCTCACCAGCAATGTGAGAACCACCAAACAAAACAAAATTAGCAAAACGACGAATCATAAGAACAACAAGACAGAAGGGAAGTATAAAAAGATTGTGAAAAAAGAAAAGGTAGAAGTTATAATTTAAGAAGGAACTCCCAAAGTGCAACCGTTATAAAACAAAAGGATTAATTAATAAAGTTACCTCGGATTGAACACATTAACACAATAACCCTCCTCACTCGAACTACAACTCTTACTACACCTCAACAAAGGCCTAACAGGAGGCACAAGCACAGAACCACCCAAACTACACATATAACTTTCATCAACATCACCCTCACCTGAATTAGGAACTCCCACCTGCTTTACACAACAAGCACAAACCTCACCAACAGGACAATGCTTAACAGGAGGAGCATCTTTATCAACAACACAATAACCCCTAAATTTGCCCCCATAAGAAGAACAATCCAAATCACAACGCCCACCAACATAATAATACGGATCAACTAACTGATCACCAGGCTCACAAACAAAAGTCCTCTCACCCCACGGAAGCTTGCAACAAGTACAGACACCTCTAGAACAAACTGAAGAAGTATTAGAGGAGGCGTTATTATCCCCCCTTAGGAGCTGAACTTGCTGAAGGACAAGAACAAAAAGAACCTGCTCTTGCTATGCCCTTACCCTCGTCCCATACACCATCCCCCCATTTCTCATAAGCAACAACAAAATGAGAATCATCAAGGCGAGCAACATAAGTATGAACAAGCTGATATGAAGAAAAAGGAAACATCTTACTACAAACAACATCAGAACCATCAAAACAACCAACACAAACGAAACCCCCCTTACTATCATACCTATGACCCCCATCATACGAAACAACAAAATGAGAAGAATCCAAACCAACAACAGAAATATCATTAGTGGTCCCATTACAAAACACAAGCTTATCAGAATCCCAAATAACATCCTCCCCAGAATAATGACCAACACGAACAGCAAGATAAGCAGAATTACTGCCATTAATATACTTACTATTGCCATTAACATACTCATTATACACAACAACAAAGTGAGAATCCCCCAAAGGAGCAACAGAAACATCATAAACAGCAGTATCAGTAGAATCCAACAAAACACTCGGACCCCAAATAACAGAATAACCATCAAAGCGACCAACACTAAAATTAGCATAATAATAAGCAGTAGAAGAATAATGTTTACCATAACCCTTTGAAACAGTCTTCTCAGTCATAATTACCATAGCAAGATGAGAAGAATCCAACCTAAAAAGATAAGGAAGAAAATCCGGAGCTTCCTTACCCACATAATAAGGACCATCAAATTTGACAATAAGCTCCTCAGGAGAATCCCTCCAAGTAATAGAAGAACCATCAAAATGACCAACCTGCATCTCCGAAACAGTATAACATATAGGACGATGATCCTCATCTGTCTCTTCAACCCTTTCATAAGAATAAACAACAACAAAATGAGAACTATCCAAACCAATAATTTCACTTGCCCCAATTGCAGGACCTCTAAAAAACACACTCTTATCAGTATCCCAAACAATAGAAGAACCATTAAAATGAAAAACCCTAACATAGCCAACAGAGCCATGATAAGAATTATTATAATTAGTAGATAAAACAACAAAGTGAGAAGAATTACCCAAACGAGAAAAAACCCCCCATTGAGTATGATTAAATAAACGCCCAGAAACATTCCAAAAGATCAAAGAAGAAGACTTATTAAGAAAACCAAAATTAAAATTACCAAAACCTGTATTAGACAAAACAACAAAATGAGATGCATTTAAACCAAAAACAGAAGGATTAACAAAACTCTTACCGTAAAATATAGATTCAGGAGTCCAATTAATTGAAATAGACTTACAAACACTCCTACCTAAACTTACACACTTCTTCTGAGAAGCATTCCAAACCATACCCACAGAAATATTACAAGAACATACACTAGAAGAATTACAAACCAAACCCTCACTCACATCACAAGCATCACCAGAAGAACAACAACTCTCACCAAAACCACCACAAAC
>WAPY01000112.1 GCA_015520525.1 Candidatus Woesearchaeota archaeon | reverse complement strand
GAATAACCCTTACAATTGATTCTTCAATTATAAATGAGGTTGATAAGACAATCGACGGATTTAAAGTCAAGAATAGAAGCCACGCTGTTGAATTGCTTCTGAGAAAGGCTCTTGGAAGCCACATACCGAAAAAGGCGGTTATACTTGCAGCGAGTGAGGGCAAGAAGTTGAGACCTCTAACATATGAAGTTCCAAAACCTCTGATAAAAATCCACGGGAAGCCAATACTTCAGTATGATATAGAACTTCTGAAGTCATTCGGCATAAAAGACATAATCATATTTGTAGGCTACCTTAAAGAAGAACTAATCAATTACTTCGGAGACGGCTCAAAATTTGGGGTGAATATAGAATATAAGGAGCAGAATCCAAAGAAACTTCCGGGAACGGCAGGCTCATTAAGAACTCTCAAAAACAAGCTCTCAACAACATTCCTATTAATGTATGGAGACAACTTATATGATATTAATTTGAGCGACTTCTACAATTTTCACAAAGAAAACAACGCTTTAGTCACTGTTGGACTTAAGAATAAAGTAACCAACCTAAGCAAGTATGGACTTGCAGAGATGAGAGGCAACCAAATAATAAAGTTCAATGAAAAACCGAACTCGCCGAAGTCAGGACTTGTAAATGCAGGCATATTTATGATAGAACCAGAAGTAATCAATATGGTGCCAAAAAGAGGATTCAGCATGCTTGAGAAGGATGTGTTTCCCAAACTAGTAAAACTTGGAAAACTCTATGGGTACATATTTGACGAGCAGTGGTTCGACATACGAGACAATAAAAGCTACGAGGAAGCCATAAAAGAATGGTCTCCAAAAAATTTCTGAGGTGATCCAATGAGCGGAATATTTAGAACATATGATATACGAGGAATATATCCAAATGAATTAGACGAGAAAAAGGCGGAAACAATAAGCCAAGCGTTCTTTCAATACTTAAATGAAGAAGACGAGAATAAGAGAATAGTGGTAGGATGCGATGCGAGATTATCAAGCGAGAGGATAAAAGAGAGTGTTGTTCAAGGATCAGTTGAATCCGGAGCAGAAGTAAGGGACATAGGATTATCAACAACTCCAATGTTGAATTTCTCCGTCGTTCATTATGACCAAGACGCAGGTATAATGATCACTGCATCACATAATCCTCCAGAATATAATGGATTAAAATTAATCGGAAGGCACGCGCTTCAGTATTATTATACGAAAGGAATCAAAAAGGTTGAAACAATATACAACTCTTTAATTAGAGGAACAGAAGAGTACAAGGTTTCAAAAGGGATGAGAATAGAAGCTCACAAGGAAGCGTTAAACTCCTACATTGATGACTTAATAAAATATTATAAACCAGGAAATATTAAGAGAGAGTTCGCAGTTGAATTCTTAAATGGAGTGGGCTCTGTAACAGCAAAACCTTTTTTTGACAGGATGCATTTAAGACCAAAATTGCTGCACCAAAAACCAGACGGAGAATTCCCAAACGGACTTCCAAACCCTATAAAAGAGGAAAACCTTGAAGAGCTTAAGAAAACAATCAAAGAAAACAACCTTGACTTCGGAGTTGCGTTCGATGGAGATGCAGATAGACTTGTTTTAGTTGATGAGAGAGGCAGTTTCATACCGCCAGATTTTTTATTCGGACTGCTCATGCTTGAAGAATTAAAGAAAAAGAAAGGCACAATATATGTTGACTTAAGGTTCAGCAGGGGAGTGATTGAAGTTCTTAAGGAGCATGGAGCAAATGTTATCGTTTTAAGAGTTGGAAATCCTTTTTACAAAGAAGCATTGTTCAACGACTCTGAAGCAATAGGAGCCGCAGAGCTGTCAGGCCATATAATGTTCAAAGAACATTACAATATAGATGACGGATTGTTTACATTGATAAAAGTCTTAAACATAGCAACAAACAACGACAAGAGAATCTCAGACCTGCTCATGCCTTTCTACAGGTATTACAGAAGCGAAGAGATAAACTTCAAATTGAACAACGACGATGAAGCTGAGAGGGTAATAAATGATTTAGCAAGGAAATATAAAGACGGGAAGCAGACAACAATCGACGGACTGAAGGTTGACTATGAGGATTGGTGGTTCAGCATAAGAAAAAGCAACACAGAACCCCTCGTTAGATTAATAATTGAGGCGAAATCAAAGAGAACACTCAATGAGAAAAGATTTGAGATTGAGAGAGAAATAAAAAAGTTCATTGACTGAGCACATTAGAAACATTTTTATACTTTTCAATGATAAATAAATAAAGGTGGTAAAATGCCCAACAAAAAAAGCAAAAGCAAGAAAACTCAACCAAACAAGAATAAAAAAGTAAAGAAGAGTATTAAGAAAAAACAGACAAATAAGAAACCTGTTAAAGAACAGAAGATAATATTCAAAAAGGAAAATCGCAGGAGAAGCGGCAAGGAAAGCCTCATAATTTTAGGAATAATCGCAGTCCTCATACTTTTAATTGGAGCTGTGGTTTTTTATAGAATTCACAATACAAAGACAGAAGCAACACAAGGCGCTGTCGCAATAGTCAACGGACAGCCCATAAGCCAAGAAGAGTTTCAGAGAGAATACAACTTTTTCTTTTTCATACAAGGAATACCTCAAGCTTATAAAGTTGCTATAAGCAAAGGGACAATACTCAATCAAACAATAAACGAAATGCTACTTGTTGACTACGCAAAGAGTAAGGGAATAAAAGTTTCGGATAAAGAAGTTGACAATGTTGTAAATAAGATATCAAAAATGAGCAACTTATCCATTGAAAACATAACAAACATACTGAAGCAGAGAGGATTCACGATGAATGACTTGAAGGATTACTACAAGAAAAATTTGATGATAACAAAGTTAATCAACGAGACAATACTGCCTAAAATAAATGTAAGTGATGAAGAAATACAAAAGTTCTACAAGGACAACAACATAACAACACCTTACAATGAGACTAAAGACAAGATAAGAAACACATTAATACAGAACAAAGAAGCTGAGATGATAAAGCAACTTCTCAATGAGTTGAGAGCAAAGGCAACGATAAAGATAAACGAGACGGCATTGAGCAAGATTCAATAAAATAAATATTTTAATTACTTTTTATTTTTACTTTATTGTCTTATTGTAATTATCCACAACAGTTTCCTTT
>WAPY01000111.1 GCA_015520525.1 Candidatus Woesearchaeota archaeon | reverse complement strand
CTTCTTTAAGAGTTCCTCCGCTTCAACCGCCATCTCCAATTCCTCCCAAGTCTTAATAACCATAACTTTAACTTGGGATTTATTTGAGGAGATTACCTCCTCATTCTTCTTGTTCGCTCTTGAATCAAGTCCAACTCCAAAATGCTTTAATTGGTCGCATATTTTCTTTCTTATAAACCAACTTCCCTCACCGATTCCTGCTGTAAAGACGAGAGCGTCCAACCCGCCTAAAGCAACAGTGTAAGATGCTATAATTTTAGCAAGTTGGTATGTTAAAACATCAACAGCAAGTTTTGACCTCTTATCCACTTCATAATTTTTCAGAAGTATTCTCATGTCCGAACTTTTTCCTGATATTCCTAAAAGCCCTGATTTCTTATTTAGCAGGTCGCTGATCTCTTTTTTATCGTAACCTTTATCCAAAAGGTAAAGTATAATTCCAGGGTCCAATGTTCCAGATCTCGTTCCCATTATTGAACCTTCAAGCGGCGTGAATCCCATGCTTGTATCCAAGGATATTGGCTTGCCTTTCTTAACTTGAACTGCTGTTACAGATATTCCATTTCCAATGTGGCAGGTTATCAATTTGAAGCTCTTTCTTTTCATTATCCTAACTGCTTCTTTAGAAACATAATGATGGCTCGTCCCGTGGAATCCATATCTCCTTATTTTTTTCTTTGTGTAAAATTCAAGAGGCAGTCCATACAGAAAAGCTTTCTCAGGTATTGTTTGGTGAAATGCAGTGTCAAACACTGCAACATGCTTGACTCTTGGAAAGTATTTTTTCGCTTCCTCAATGCCTTTAAGGTTGTGGGGATTGTGCAAAGGCGCAAGTTCCGAGAGCTCTTTTATTCTATTCATAACCTTTTTCGTAATAATAACTGGTTCAGAATAATACTGCCCTCCGTGGACTACTCTGTGAACAACAAGCTGGATATCTTTTTTTGATATTCCTGAGTCTAAAAGTATGTCTATGGCGTATTTTATGGCTTCCTCATGGTTCTTAACATTAGTTTCTATGTTGACCTCTGAGAATTTTATCCCATCTGAGAGTTCAAAGTTTATTCTTGAGTTGGGGAGTCCTATCGCGTCGACTATTCCTTTAATTAAGAACTTTCTGCGCTTTGTGTCCACAACTTGAAATTTAACCGAACTGCTCCCCGCGTTTATTGCCAAAACTCTCATGATAAAAGTTAGTATGTTCTCATATTAAAAACTTTGTAATCAATTCATTGACGCTTCCAAGAATCCCTTGAACAGTGGGGAGGGATCCTCAAACCTTGACTTAAACTCTGGATGAGCCTGAGTCGCTACGAAGAACTTATGATTTTTTAACTCTATGAATTCAACAAGCTTATCCTTCTCATTTATGTAATGAAAGCCGCTGAATAAGACTCCCTTATCCTCAAATAGTTTTATGTATTCTGGATTAACTTCATACCTGTGCCTATGCCTCTCAAGTATCATAGGCCTTCTTAATTTTATATCATAACCCAACCTGTAGTCCTCTCTTCCGAGCTTCTTGTAATTTCTTATGGTCTTCATATCCTCATTTAATCTTCCTGTTTCTTTGTACAAAGAAAAAACCCTGCTTTCTTTGTTGAGAACCGCTGAATACTCTCCAAGCCTCATCGTCGCCCCGTAAGCATGTTCTTTCAGAAGCTTTCTCTGCTCCGGGAGTATCATAACGATGGGATGCTTTGTCTTCGGATTTATTTCTGTAGTGTGGGCATCCTTCATCTTCAGAACATTCCTCGCAAACTCAACCATTGCAAGCTGAAGCCCGAGACACAAACCCAAGTAAGGTATGTTGTTTTCTCTCGCGTATTTTATCGCTTTTATTTTTCCCTCTATTCCTTTGCTTCCAAAACCTCCAGGAACAATAATTCCCTTAACTCCTTTAAGAAGGCTGACTCCCTTTTTCTCAATATCTTCGCTCGGAACAAATCTTATCATTACTCTAGCATTCAGATGCGCGGCGGCATGGTTTAATGCTTCAATCACAGAAACATATGAATCTTTCAAGTCGTAATTTCCTGTTTTCAAGTATTTCCCAACCAAAGCAATTTCAACTTTGCTTTTAGAAGTTTTAAGCGCGGTTGTCAGTTTCTCCCACTTGACTAAATTTATTCTTCGCTTTGGTTTAAGCCTCAACTTGTTGAGTATCTTTATGCCAAGCTTATCCTTCTGAAAGTTTAACGGCACCTCATATATGCTTTCAACATCAGGTGCGGATATAACATATTCGGATGGTATGTTGCCGTATTTTTCTATTTTCTCTCGTCTAACTTTATCTATCTTATTCTCCGACCTTGCAATTATTAAATCGGGGAATATGCCTGTCTCTGAGAGTTGCTTTATAGCCTGCTGTGTTGGTTTTGTTTTCATCTCTCCTATGTGGCTTGGAACTGGAAGGTAAGTTACAAGAACATAAAGAACATTATCTCTGCCTATGTCTTTTTCTATGCTTTTTGCCGCAAATAAGAAGGGTATATTCTCGTAGTCGCCTACTGTTCCTCCAAGCTCAACCAAGGTTATGTCTGAATCATCAACTTGAATTATTCTTCTTTTTATTTCGTTTATTATGTGAGGAACGAACTGAACAGTCTTTCCCAAAAATTCTCCTTTTCTCTCCTTGTCTATCACTGTCTTGTAAATTTGTCCTGTTGTTATGCTGTTCTGCCTCGAAAGTTCCTGATTCAAGAATCTTTCGTAGGTTCCTATGTCCTGGTCTGTTTCTCCACCATCAAATGTAACCCAGACTTCTCCATGTTCAGTAGGTCTTAATGTTCCAGCATCAACATTTATGTATGGGTCTATCTTTATTGTATTGACTTTAAACCCATATTTCTTCAGTATCAAAGCTATTGATGCTGTTGCAACTCCCTTGCCGACCCCGCTTATAACTCCCCCAGTCACAAAGATGAATTTTTTGTTGTTCGTATTCTTCTTAAGTTTAGGTTCAGAATTGTTCGTGTGCATATTTAACTTTATAATTTGTTTATTAAATCTTTTTCTGAATTCACAAATATAAATCTCAAACAGAATAATGAATTAAGGATAAATTTAAAAGTGCGGGAGCATTATTTTATTTACATCTCGCAAAATCTTTGATAAAATAAATTTATCACAACACTTAAATAATCTTTTTTAACTTCTCTTATCATGCTAGTCGGTGTTGTTGGAAAACCTAATGTAGGAAAATCAACCTTTTTTAAGGCGTTGACTTTGGCTGATGTTGAAA
>WAPY01000110.1 GCA_015520525.1 Candidatus Woesearchaeota archaeon | reverse complement strand
GATATGATAATCGCAGTAACAATATTCCTCATAGGACTAATAATTTTCTTTAGGTATGGGTCTCAAATTTATTACAAGAACACCGCAAACAGCATGAACACAGAAGCTGAGGAATTATCAAACAAGATAATAAGCTCTGGAAGTCCGAAAAATTGGAGCGAACTAAACCTATCAAACGATAAGGAATTAAAATCAATAAGCGCTATTGGGATATGCAATGATGGAACAAACATAGTGAACAACAGCAAACTGGAAAAGTTAATCCAACTCTCAAATAAGAACTACAAAGAGCTAAAATTTATTGAGAAAGCAAAGTATAACTTTGTGATAAAATTGCCGAGAGCAAACATAACTATTGGAGACAAATCATACAATTACCAAGAGGCGAATAATATAATCACTATTACAAGAATAGTTGCAATCAACAATTCATTAGAAGAATTAAAAGTAATCGTGTTCAATTAGGAAGATGAGGAGAAGAAACAATAAAAAGAACAGGTTCAGGAGTAAGAAAGGCGTCTTTTTCACAATAGATGCTATGATAGGCACAGCAATAATCATAGCCTCATTAGTCTTAATATCAAAGGTTTATATAAACAATCCTCAAACAGAAGTGATGAAATTTAAAAGTCAAGACTTAACAAATGTTCTGTCAAATATAAAAATTGGAGAAATAAACAACTCATACGCAAAAGAACTAATAAATGAGGGAGTAATAACCAAGGAAGAACTAAACAACTCGGTCCTTGAAGAGATAGGGATCTTGTATGTGAAAGGATACAAGCAAGAGGATAAAGAATTAATAAGAAATATAACAGGAATGCTAAACGACACAAAAATTATTATGATGTTGGACAATGAAGAGATATTCAACAACACAAAACCTACAAACAACATGCTTTATTTCTCTAGATTAATATCGGGAGTGGAGGTTGGAAGAACAATAACAGGATACACTGCGAAAGCCTCAATAAGCTCTATAAATGGGAAAACATTCGACAAGTTCATATTCTTCGGCGGTCTGGAAGGGCAGGGAAATCTAAGCTTTCTAATAAACATGCCTTCATTCACAAAAGTAAATCAAATGTCCTTTGAATTCTACACAAATTCAAACTTCTCATTATACTTAAACGGAGTGAAGGTAGGAGAATTTCCAAACTCAAACTGCACAGAAATCGACAATGTATCAGAATGCTTGATAAACCAATCCTACAATTATTTAATCCATGAAGGGAAAAATGAGGGAGAGATAAAATTCCGCGGAGACTTAAATAAATCTTTCATAGGAGGAGGATTCTTCAGGATAAATTTTGACACGAACCAATTGAATTACACGAGTATAAATTACGATGAGAACACAAACACAGCTGAAGAGAAAGAGTATTTAATTGGAGTGAAAGGGGTAATAAACAAATACAGCTCAATATATGTTCCTGGAAATTTAACATCAATGAAGATATTCATAAACGCGACAACATCCTATCCTTTCTTCATAACATTGGGCAACACAACAATCTACGATGGAGCAGTCAACAATGAAAC
The DNA here is from genome assembly GCA_015520525.1 of Candidatus Woesearchaeota archaeon. Lineage (GTDB taxonomy): Archaea > Nanobdellota > Nanobdellia > Woesearchaeales > WAPY01 > WAPY01. Next base: position 2,568 of record WAPY01000110.1, on the reverse strand, counting down.
AGGAAACATAACATTCACATTAGACGACACAAACCTAAGTGGAAAAGTAAATTATGAAAATATATCCGAGAGAACAATTCCTTTAAGAATAGGGCACAACACTATAAAAGAGGAGAGAGTCGCGGGCCACAACGCAGACATAGTGCTAATAACTGACCTTTCAGGGAGTATGAAGTGGAGATTCGACTCCGATGATACAGGAACAATAAGAGACTGCGACGACCCGAACTTATTCTCAAATGATACAAGAAGAATATCAGTGGCAAAATGTTTGGACAAGCAGTTTGTAAGAATGGTTATGAACGACACAAGTTTAGGGAACAGAGTCTGGCTTGTTGACTTCAACGACCAAGCAGAGTATTATTACAGCGACAACAAAACAGAATTAATAGATCATATTGATTCTTATCCCGACGATCCAAGCGGCGGCACATGCTTATGCTGCGCTCTCAACGAAGCACACAACATACTAAGCACATACAGCAACTCATCAAGAAAAAAGTTCATAGTGCTTATGACTGACGGCCTACCCGACTACTGCTGCGGAGAAGAAATAGATCACTGCAATTGGTGGTGGTGCTATTATAAATGCGACCCAACGGGAACATCAACAAGCGAACAATTTTACTCATCATCATGCTCTGGAGGTTCTGAAGACTGCACGGGAACCGACTGCGAAGGACCTATGAACTCATCAATAAACGCTGCAAAGAGGGATTATCAGGACTTAAACACAACAATAGACACTGTTGGCTTTGGACCAGTTTACAACTGCTCAAACGCAAACTACACATTGAGAACAATAGCAGAAGAAGGAAACGGAACATTCTACGCAAGCAACGACCCAAACAAGCTGAACAATATTTACGATGAGATTGCAAGAACAATAAATGAAAAATCAGCAGCATACTTCAACCAAAGAATAATCGTCCACAACATAAACTCCTCCCTTTATGACAATTCATACATTTGGATAAAGTTCACTCCCGAGACAAAACCAATTGTTTATGGAAAGATACCATTAAGCATAGAAACACAGCCATTCAACAATTTAATAACTGATGGAGAAATAAACATACCAAAAAACACAACGGTAACAAGCGCTTTCGTAACATCTTACTCTGGAGATTTATGGACAAGCAAAGTTATATTAGACAATGAAACAGTCTTCGATATAAACAGATACAACAATGAAAGTTATGTCAACATAGGAGACCCGTTTAGAATACATCTGCCTTCAAACGAGATGAAATTTGGAGAGAATAACATAACCATAAAAACATCATCAGGAAATGACAGCAGAGGAGGAAATGAGAACGACAGAGGGATTTATACTTTATTAATACCCAACTTTGTGACATTCTCAAGCGTAGAACCAAAAGCGGAAGGATGCAACTGGAGCATAACTTTCGAGGACGGTGAGAAAACAAATGTAATAATCCCTTCAAACTACAACGGAACCAACCAATGCAAGTATAAGGCAGATGGAAAAGAACCAGACTGCACATACAACAACTCCACCTACACAGAAGATGCGGTGAACAAAGCAGTGTGCGGACTGCTGTCAAACCTAGACCCTGACTTAAATGGAAAGTTGAATGTTAAAATAAACCAGAACAGCATAGACTTAAATATTTTAGTGATAAAAAATGTGCCCAGCTTGTGGGGTCCCGCACGGATAAAAATAGGAGTGGCAAGATGATAAAAACATACAAGAACAAGAAGGGAATATTCTTTACATTAATAGGAATCCTGCTGAGCGCGTTGGTGCTGTTAACAATATCCTATGAATATTCATATCAGAATTTCTACAAAGAAGAAGCTGTAACATACAGAATAAACAGCATAAACAACGACATGAAGAGCATAACAAACGACCTGTCAAGAGAGATTTACATAGGCGGGTTCAGAACGCTCCTTGGAATGCAGGATTATATAGATGAAAACGGAGAATTCTTCAACAACAGCAGAGAAGCCTTCAAGGAGATACTAATAACAGGGAAGTATCAAAACAAAAGCATAAACATAATGAAGAACTCAAGCCTGAACGACTGGATGAACAGGATAATAAATGAAATGAATATAGGTGGGATAAAGACCCAAATAAACATATCAAAAGTTAATGTTTACCAAAACAGCCCCTGGAGTGTAGCTGTAAATATAACAGCATTCATAAGTCTAAACGACAATGAACTGAGCGCAACACTGAATAAAACAGTAGAATCGTCAAATAGCATAAGCATAATAGGATTGGAGGATCCAATATTCACAATTTACTCTTACGGGAGGATAAACAGGGAAATTCAAAGAAGCAATATAACAAACTTTGCACAGAATGGAAACACAACAGGACTGCTAACAGAACTAAACGATAAGTTATACATTTCCTCTCAAACAGCCCCCGACTATTTAATGAGGCTTGAAGGAAACCTTTCAAACTCAACATACGGAATAGAAAGCTTAGTCAACATAACAGAACTAACGAATGTTGGACTATCAACAAAGGACAAAAGCATAGTAGATTATATCTACTTCAGCAACAGAACAACACAAGACTTATGTATAAAC
>WAPY01000109.1 GCA_015520525.1 Candidatus Woesearchaeota archaeon | reverse complement strand
GGTATAAATCGCGAATTTATTATTCATAAGTAATGTTAAAAAAGAAAACTTTATAAAATCTACCCTCAACTTATCAAGGAGATGTATAACAAAAGAAGAAAAGACAACAATCAGCAACAACCTTACAGAATAAGGCTGGTTAGAGGTAATGAGGTTTTAGGAATCGTTGAGGAAAGATTGGGCGCCTCTCGAGTCAGAGTAAGATGTTTGGACAATAAAGAAAGAATTTGCAGGATTCCAGGAAGGTTGAAGAGCTCTCTTTGGGTAAGACCTGGAGACACAATAATTGTTCAGCCTTGGGAGTATGGCGGCGACAAGAAGGGAGATGTTGTCTTCAAGTATAGAAGGTCTGAGGTTCAATATTTAGCGAGGAAAGGATACTTGAAAGGGTTGAATGAATTTGAAGAATTTTAAAAAATAAAAATTATTTCTTATTCTTAACTGCAGTAAACGCCTTCAAAAGCTCAACAGGAACTCCTATTATAATCTTCGTGTTCGGGTCAGAGCTTATATCATTTATTGTCTGTAAAGTTCTCAAATGCAAGGCGCCCGGTGCTTCTGATAATGTCTTAGCTGCCTTCTTTAAATTCTGTGCTGCAATAACATCTCCCTGCGACTTAATAATAACAGCTCTCTTTTCTCTCTCAGCTTCAGCCTGCTTAGCCATAACTCTCTTCATATTCTCAGGAAGCTGAATATCCTTTAAATCAACAACCTCAATCTTAATCCCCCAAGGGTCAGTTGCCTTATCAACTATTTGAGAGATCTTTGATGCAATTTTTTCCCTATTTGCCAAGAGGTCGTCAAGCTCAACCTCGCCAATTATGTTTCTCATTGTTGTTTGGGCAAGCTGGGAAACCGCGTAGACATAATCATTTATTTGAAGTATTGCCTTGCTTGGATCAACAACCTTATAGTAAACGACCGCGTTTATCTTAGCAGATATGTTGTCCTTTGTCAAGGCCTCTTGATAAGGAACATCAATCACCCTTGTCCTCATGTCCACTTTCTTTAAGTTTTGAAATATGGGCAGGATTAAATTCAATCCAGGATTTACTATTCCAGAATATCTTCCCAAAGTAAATTTCACACCGCGTTCATACTGCTTCACAACCCTTATGCCAAACATAAGATACACCAGAACCCAAAAGATTAGACTTGCAATAAACATATTACCACCAGTTGCAAACAGAACAAGAGATTATAAAAAGATTTGTCTTTATTTTAAAGTAGGGAAAATACAAAAGTTTATATATTACTTTGTATTTTCTTAGCAACGGTGGGAATTATGAAGGATTTAGAAAAAAAGAAGATAATAGACCTTTGGGTTGCCTTGGTTCTGGCAAGCGCATTTTTGTTCTCAGCAGTTATAAAAGTCAACCTCTACGGCTACGAGCAAATCGTCAAGTGGCTTATGATAATCACATTCTTAACAGCGAACATATCCTTAACAAGCAGTTCATGGAAGAGAAAATGGACAAAATATGATTGGTTTGAATGGCTCTCCTTCCTTTACATTGACTTCTTCCTAATACTGCTCGTCCTGAATAAAGCGAACATATACTGGAGGATAGCCACATTAATTGTTGTATTCATTGACTTGCTGATTCCGCCTCAAGAGAGAAGAAAAGCGAAGAGCGTCAAAGAAATAAAGAAGGAAGCGAAGATACTTAAGAATGCAGAGAAAAAGTTTGAGGAGCACTTAAGCGAGGCGAGAAAAGAGAAAACAGCAAAATACTTCGGCTCAAAGACAGGCCACATAGTTCACAAGGTTGGATGCCCCGTCGGAGAAAGAATAAAGAAAAAGAACAGGATATACTTCTCAACAACAAGAGAGGCAAACAGGAAAGGTTATAAGAACTGCAAGGTCTGTATAAAGTAAATTTGAAACCTTTTTATATTACTTATTCTTTCCAATTTTTATGCCGAGAAAAAAGAGAGTGTTTGAAAGACCTGCTCTCATAAGCTCAAGGATACTTGCGTTTATAATAGACTTAATCATAATAGATGTGATTATCTTGTCCTCATTTCACGAGCAATTAATATTCTTCTCAAAAGTAAGCTTAAACAGCATAACAAACAACAATCCTTTTCTTTTAACAGCTTATGTTAAACTCGTCCCCTTATTCCTGTTAATAATAACCTACTTCTTCCTGTTTGAATACTTAGTGCAAACAACTCCGGGAAAATTCATGCTGGGAATAATTGTAGAGGATGAGAA
>WAPY01000108.1 GCA_015520525.1 Candidatus Woesearchaeota archaeon | reverse complement strand
GAAAAGAACTTAACAGATAATCTGCTGAAGTTAAAATCAGAGCTGATAAGAAAACACTTTGACAACATAAAGAAAGGCGACGCAATACTCGTGCTCAACCTTGACAAGAAGGGAATTGAAGGATACATAGGCGGAAACACCTTCCTTGAAATGGGGTTGGCTTACTACCTGAAAAAGAAAATATTCGTGTGGAAGAACATACCTAAAGAGCTTCCCTACTACGAGGAGATAATGGCTTTAAATCCAATCATGATAAATAAAAATATTGAGAAAATAAAATAATAGAAACAGAGAAAGCCAACCAAAAGATTTAAAAATAGAAACAAAACCCTCTTAGAAAATGGCAAAGAAAACTCGCGGTTTGAACGCTGGATTAAAACTCGTCAACAGAAGGAAAAAGCTGAGATGGAACGATGACTGGTATGTCAGGAGAATACTCAATCTAAAAAAGAAATCTGATCCGCTGGAAGGAGCTCCTCAAGCCAGAGGAATAGTTATTGAGAAAGTTCAGATAGAAGCAAAACAACCTAACTCTGCGATGAGGAAGTGCGTTAAAGTTCAGCTTATAAAAAACGGAAGACAAATTACCGCATTCTGCCCGGGAGACAACGCTTCTAAATTCATAGATGAACACGATGAAGTTATAGTTCAAGGAATTCACGGTCCAAAAGGTAGGAAGAAAGGAGACCTCTCAGGAATAAGATGGGAAGTCATAAAAGTCAACGACCAAAGTCTGCAGATGCTTAGAAAAGGCAAGGCAGAGAAGGCAAGAAAGTAAAGCTTTAACATGCTAAATCTTTTTATATTTTGTAAATTGCCTTATTCTTATGATTACTTTCAAGAAAAAACCTGACGATGAAGAGACAATCAAAAACATACTTCATCCCATAGTTAAAGAGTGGTTCTTCTCCAAATTCAAGAGTTTCTCGGAGCCTCAGAAGTTTGCAGTGACTGAGATTCATTCGAGAAAGAATACTCTGGTAAGCGCTCCGACAGGAGGAACAAAAACATTAACTGCGTTCTTGTCAATAATAAATGAACTCGTTGATTCAGCAATGACAAACTCACTCCAAGATAAAGTATACTGTGTGTATGTGTCGCCGTTAAAAGCCCTCAACTACGATATTGAAGTAAACCTCAAAGAACCTCTAAAAGAAATAGAGAAAATAGCAGGCAGAAAATTAAACATAAGAGTGATGACAAGGACGGGAGACACGAAACAGAGCGAAAAAGCTAAGATGCTCAGAAAACCGCCCCACATATTAATCACAACACCCGAAAGTTTAGCCGTTCTCTTATCATCTTCAAAGTTCAGAGAATTGTTGAGGGGAGTTGAATGGACAATAATAGATGAGATTCATGCTTTAGCGGAGAATAAAAGAGGAGTTCATCTCAATCTGAGCCTTGAAAGACTCGAGAGGCTTAGTCCAAAATACTGCCGTGTAGGATTGTCAGCCACAGTTGCTCCAATAGAAGAAGTTGCAAAGTTCTTAGTTGGGTATGATAACAACAAATTAAGGGACTGCACAGTAATAAATGTTGACTTCAGCAAGAACATGGACTTGAAAGTTCTGAGCCCTCTGCCCAACCTAATAGACACAGACTACGAAAAGATTCACGACGCATTGTACAAACTTCTTGACTCACTAATACAAGAGCATAGAACAACATTAATTTTCACAAACACAAGAGCTGGAACTGAAAGAGTAATAAGACAGCTTAAAGAAAAATTTCCAAAGCACTACAGCGTTATAGATGAAGACAATAAAAGCGATGAATATGAGTATCCAATAATAGGAGCGCACCACGGCTCCTTATCAAAGAGCTTTAGGCGAAGAATTGAGGACAAACTTAGGCGGGGAAAACTAAAAGCAGTTGTCTCAAGCACATCATTAGAATTAGGCATAGATATTGGTTTCATAGATTTAGTCATATTGCTTGGGAGCCCAAAGTCTGTCGCAAGAGCCTTGCAGAGAATAGGAAGAAGCGGGCATAAGATAGAAGCAACAACAAAAGGAAGAATTGTAGTTCTTGACAGAGATGACCTTATAGAATGTTCAGTCCTGTTAAAAGACTGCATAGAAAAAAAGATAGATGAGATTCACATTCCAAGAAACGCACTGGATGTTTTATCACAGCAGATTACAGGAATAGCTGCAGCTGAAAAGATAAAGGTCGATGAACTTTGGAAGCTTGTCAAGAATTCATACTGCTACCATGACTTAAAGAGAACAGACTTCAACGATGTTCTTGAGTTCCTTGCCGGAGAGTATGCAACCTTAGAGGATAGACATGTATACGCCAAAATATGGTTTGATAAAGAAAGCGGAATGATAGGGCGGAGAGGAAGGCTCGCAAGAATGATATACATGACAAATATAGGCACAATACCTGATGAAGCAAGCGTCATTGTTAAAGTCGGAAATGATGTAATAGGAAAAATCGATGAGAGCTTTGCAGAGAAATTAAAAAGAGGAGATATATTCGCACTCGGCGGAGAAGTTTACAAGTTTAAATTCTCAAGAGGACAAGTCGCTTATGTTGAACCTACCGTAGGAAAGCCGACAATCCCCTCCTGGTTCTCTGAAAGCCTCCCCCTAAGCTTTAACTTAGCCATGGACATATCAAAGTTCAGGAGGTTGATGGAGGAGAAATTCTTGTACAGGAAGACAAAGGAGGAGATTATAAAATTTATACATGAATACTTGTATGTTGATGACAACTCCGCAAAAGCAATATACTCCTACTTTAAAGAGCAGTACTTATTCTCAAAAATCCCCCACGATAAAAGAATACTCATAGAATACCTCAATGAAGAAGGGAAATTCTACGCAATATTTCACACTCTGTTTGGCAGAAGAGTGAACGACGCGTTGTCAAGAGCGATAGCGCTGGTAATCTCAAGGACTCAGCACAAAGACATTGAATTTGGAATAAATGACAACGGATTTTACTTAGCGTCAAAGGAAAAGATTCAAGCTGAGAAGGCTGTTGAAATATTAAGGAGCGACAAGCTTAGAGAAATACTTGAGGTTGCAATTGACCACACAGAGATTTTAAACAGGAGGTTCAGACACTGCGCTGCAAGATCACTTATGATATTAAGACAGTATAAAGGAAGAAGAAAGACAGTTGGAAAACAGCAGGTTTCCTCAATGATACTCATGAGCGCCGTCAAGAGAATCTCAAACAATTTTCCCATACTCAAGGAAGCCCGCAGAGAAGTAATTGAAGACTTGATGGATTTGAAAAATGCAGAGTTAATAATCAAAAGAATTGAGGACAAAGAAATAAAAATAGAGTCGACAAACAACAGCATAGTATCGCCGTTTGGAATGAAGATTCTTACACAAGGATATCTTGACATTCTAAAGATGGAGGACAAGTATAAATTTCTGAAGAGAATGCATGAGCAGATTCTTGCAAAGATTTCTTTAAAATCAAATAAGGAAGATATGAAAGACCTGATTGACCTCAACGGCAAACAGTAAAGTTTAAAAACGCCTTTCTCTTTTTATGAATAGTGATGAATTATGGTGAAGAATGAAAAAACAAATGAGAGCGCAACATCAACTAGTATGAATGAAAACGTGGAAGCGCTGATCGCTTATCTGTTCGGATGGTTGTCCGGCTTGATTATACTGTTGCTGGAGAAGAAGAGCAGATTTGCAAAGTTCCACGCGGCTCAGTCAGTTGTAGTGTTCGGCGGACTTACAGTATTAGAGATAATAGTGGCTATATTAGCAATACCTTTTGCAGTGATCGGTTTGGGAGTACTCATAACACTGTTATACGCATTGATTTACTTAACTATGCTAATGCTGTGGATAGTGTTGATGGTAAAAGCTTACCAGCACGAAGAGTTTAGAGTTCCGTTCGCAGCAGGTATCGCAGACAAGCTTGTAAAATCAACTAAATAAGAAGTTAAGAAACAAAAGATTTTTTATAACTTTTTATGTTTATTTTATTATTTTTTAAGAAGCCCTCTGCTGATTCTTTCTTTCTCCTTGACAATTCTAACATAAGATGCGTATTTGTCGTCAGGACTAAACTTTGGAGGCTTGGCAATTTCAGTTTTGCCCCCGCATAAAGGACAAACGGGTTTCATCGTGTAAATTCCGCAGTTAGGACATTTCATTATGTGCTTCATTTTTCGGCCCTAACAAACTCAAATGCCCCTTTATCTTTAGGGACATTTTTCTCAAGAAAATCAAGAATCTTCGACAGCACAGCTTCATCATCCTTATAATTGTCGGAAATTATCTCCACTATATAAGAGGCTGAACCAGCATACTTTATAACAAGGTCAACATCTTCAGTCTTAAAACTGAGAATCTTTGACATCAAATTTTTGACAACTTCAACTCCGTTAGGCTCGAAAGACATAAGCTTCAATGTTCCCTTGATTACCTTTTTCTTTGGCTTAATCCTCTCCTTGACAAGCTCAACAAGCTCCTTAGACAATTCATCAGAGAGACCGAACTTCTTCAAATCTGACGCAGAAATATTCCCGTCAACAATATCATAAAAACACTCAAAAAGATACTCGTAATGTTTAAGTATTGGCTTGGCTATTTGTTCATACAATTCTTTGTAATCCTTGTGAAGCTTCTGAGTAGCTATGAACTCAATTATCTTCTCAGCCGTCTGCTCCTGCTTAATCTGTTCGATCTTATTTCTGTGCTGTATTTGGGTGACTCTCCTCAAGGACAAATCAATATGCCCATTCGGATAAACCTTCAAAACCTTACAGACAATAATTTTATCCGGCTTGACATAAGCTGACAGGTTCCTTATTCTTCCAGGGCTTATCTCTGATATATGAATCAAACCCTGCTTATCATACTCCTCAAGATTCACAAATGCGGAGTGGGGATTAACCTTAACAACTCTGCAAAGAACAATTTCTCCTTCCTCAGGATAACCCTCTTTTCTGTATAAAAGATTCATCTTACTCAAGTACCTCTAATACCTGAGCTTTTATCTTAACCTTACCGCCGGTTGGTTTAGCGAGCAGATTGCCACAAACCAAGCATCTAACCTCAGTCGACGCTTTTCCAAATATAATCTGTTCATTCTTGCACTTTGGGCATCTTACCTTAACAAACTTTGAGTTTGGTTCTTCTATCTTGACCATTATAAAGCACCTCGAATATTATAAGAGGAGAACCTAAAGAGTTTTTAAATCTTACTGAAATAAAAGAAGAGGAAGAACAAAATAAAAAGAAAATAGAATATGAATCACCTTATTTTAGAGTCGTCAGGCATATCCACAAGGATTATCTCATCAGAGGTCCTCAAAGGTTTATCATCATAAACCACCTTTTTATCCTTAACCTTCAACCCAAAGCTCAGAAGGTCATCAATACTTATCTCCTTAGCAGGATGCTTCTCAACACCCTCAGCAAACACCGAAGAACCGGGCTTTGAGCTTGGAGCCTCAAGTATCTTAACATCCTCGCCGTTATCCGCAGCAAGAAGCATTCCCTGACTCTCAACTCCCCTAAGCTTCGCATGTTTAAGGTTGCAAACTACAACAAGATGCTTACCCAAAAGTTCTTCAGGAGCATAATATTTCTTCAAACCTGCAACCAATTGTCTCTCCTCGCTTCCCAAATCAATTTTAAGCACATATAGCTTGTCCGCGTTTGGATGATCCTTAACTTCTTTCACCTCAGCAACTCTCAAATCAACAACTGAAAAATCTTTTTTATTATCTTCCATATTCTTCACCTCGCCCGCATCCTTTTCTTTTTCAGTGCGAACATTTAAACTAAACAAAGACTCTACTTCTTTATCCAACTTTCTTAAAACAATTGAACTCTTATTTATCTTATGGCCTGTTGGAATATCAAATTTAGCATCTGAAAATGTCAAATCAGAAATTCCAAGCTGGTCTTCTACTGATTCCGCATACTTCGGAGCAACAGGTTTTATTAAAGCAGTCAATATCTTAACTATGTTCACTGAAAAACTCACAACCCTATGAGCCTTGTTAAAGTCCTCTCCGCCCTGCTTGACCAACTTCCAAGGAGCCTGACTTTGAAAGAATTTATTGCCCTCATCGCTAATCTCAAGAATCTTTTTAACGGCAAGCTTAAGGTTAAAACCTTCATAAGCTTCCTTGACATCCCCAACCAAGTTCAAAATTTTCTCCTTCAATTCAACAAAATCATCTGAGAAATCAACAACTTTCGAATCAAAGTTTTTATTCGTGAAACTCAAGACTCTGTAAACAAAATTTGCAAGGTTGCCAACTAACTCCGAATTAATTTTATCCTTAAAGTCGTCAACATCAAGGTTTATATCTAAAAGCTTCTTAGACATATTTGACGCAAAGTAGAACCTTAAGAAATCAGGGTTGATGCCTGATTTCAAGAAGTCAGAGGCTGTGATAAAAGTTCCCCTTGACTTTGACATCTTCTCTCCGTTGACCTTAATGAAGCCGTGAACTATCTCCTCATAAGGCAGAGAGAATCCTGAGCTCATAAGGAGAGCGGGCCAAAACAAAAGATGGAAGTAAGTGATGTCCTTGCCTATTATGTGGATTATTTTGGCTTTTGGATTCCTCCAATACCTGTTAAAATCACAGTTGTTTTTGTCGCAGTAATTCTTCGTGCTGGCAATATAACCGATAGGAGCGTCCAACCAAACATAAAAATATTTGTCATTTTCCCCTGGAATTTTAAAACCAAAGTATGGGCTATCCCTACTAATACACCAATCTTCCAAGCCCTTGTCAATCCAAGTGAGCATTGAATTGACAACCTCCTTCTGAAGATTCTTATTGTTCAAGAGCCAAGATTTTATTTTATCTGATAAAGCGCTTAGTTTAAAGAAGTAATGAGTTGTCTTTTTAAGCACTGGCTTGTTTCCGCAAAGAACACAGTAAGGGTCAATTAAATCTGTTGGCTTGTAAACAGCACCACAGACCTCACAAACATCGCCGTATTGGTCCTTAGCCCCGCAGACAGGACAAGTCCCCTTGACAAACCTATCCGGCAGGAACATTTTATCATACTCACAGTACAACTGCTCAAGCTCCTTCTCATATATTAAACCTTTTTTAGAACATTCACTAAAAACAAAATTGACCAACTCCTTATTCTCTGGACTATCTGTCATGTAGAAATTGTCAAACTTAATGTTGAAGCTTTCCAAATCTCTAATATGCTCCTTATGAAATTTCTCAACAAGTTCCCTCGGAGAAACACCGAGCTTCATAGCGTTAACTTGAATAGGAGTCCCGTGAGTATCGTCAGCGCAGATATAAATAGCATCCTTGCCCATCAACTTTAAAGCTCTGACAAAAACATCTGCAGAAATATACTCAAGCAGATGGCCAATATGAATAGACCCATTGGCATAAGGCAAAGCTGCAGTAACTAAGATTGGCTCTTTTGAACTTTCATCTTCTTTATGTTCCATAAGAAGAGGAAGATAAATGATTTTAAAAGTTTTTCTTAACAAAACTCACTTCTTAACCTCTTTAAGCTTCTTAGTTATGTAAATATCTTTGCCACATTTCTCGCACTTGAAGACAAAGGCATCAACAGATCTCCTAACTTCCTTGCCTTTAACCTCATCAAAAACTTTGAAAGAAACCTTCTTCCTCTTGAAAGGAATTTGAGTTTCTCCCTTATGACCACAGTAAGGACAGACATATTGAATGTTTAAGGTTAATTTGGACTCGTAATCTTTTGCATTAATTTTATACCCGCAGTTGGGGCATTCATAATAATCCGCCTTCTTAATTGGTTTGCCCTGTTTGTTCCTCGGCTTCTGCATTGGAGTTCCGCACTTTGGACATTTGAGCTTAAAAGCCCAAGCCCTAACACTCCCCTTGCCTATGTCCCTATCAGTATAATAATAAAGTTCTTTAACATTCGTCGGTTCCTTAAGCATTCGCAACACCTCATAAGAAAGAAACAGCAGGGATTTAAAAAGATTATTAATATTTATTGTTGAAACAACGCCAAGCAAAAGGAAGAGTAGCTTTGAAACTCAATATTTATATTCTAATTGAATTAATTTATGGGATGTTTCCTTGGTGGAGTTCATTAATATTACAACCATTAAGATTCATCATGGAATACTCAGTTTGTTTTATTGTTACCTCATTTTTAGTACACCATAAGAT
>WAPY01000107.1 GCA_015520525.1 Candidatus Woesearchaeota archaeon | reverse complement strand
TCCGAGCAACATCGAAAATAGAGATAAGGAATCAAATGTAGAAAATATAAAGCGTGATAAAGAAATTAAGAGGGAAGCACAGAGCAACAAGGAGAAAGAGAATGAAAAAGCAAACAATAAAGAAGTGAAGAAAGAGAAAAAAGAGGGAGGTCTTGAGGAATTTATTGACAAAAACAAATCAAACAAACCATTTGACATTTCAAATGTTGATTCTGATTTTTTCAAGTCTGCTGTTGATTTTTTAAAATCATCAAATTGTCAAATAATATCTTATTCAAAATTATCAAAGAGGGAGATGGAGTTTGTGGTTGATTTTTCATCGCCGTTTGGAAGCATGAGGCTTTACTGCTACGCTTGGGATAAGAAAAAGTTCAATGATTCTGACATAAGCAAAGTTTTCCTGAACGCTTATTTGAAAAAGCTTCCTGCGGTGCTTTTGACTAAAGGAGAGTTGACTAAGAAAGCTAAAAATTTAAACCTTAATGTTGTCGTAGCTCATATTTGAAATCTAAGGTGTTGAAATGGGAGTTAAATTAACAGACCTTTTGGTAAGAAAGAACATAAGTTTTGATTCTCTTAAGGGGAAGGTTGTAGCAGTTGATGCTTCAATTTTTCTCTATCAATTCTTAACTACTATCAGGCAGAGGGACGGTTCTCTGCTGACTGATTCAAAAGGGAGAGTCACAAGCCATCTTATAGGATTATTCTCAAGAACCGCTAATTTTCTCAGCAGAGGAATAAAGCCTGTTTATGTGTTTGATGGGAAACCACCCGAGTTTAAGCACTTGACGAACAATCTTAGGAAAAAGGCCAAGGAGGAGGCTCTTAAAAAATATGAGAATGCTATAGAGAAAGGCTATCTAAACGAGGCTAAAAAATTTGCGTCAAGAACTTCCTTGCTGACAAAGGAAATGGTTGACGAAGCTAAGAAGCTTCTCAAATTTATGGGAGTGCCGATTGTTCAAGCTCCTTCAGAGGGTGAAGCTCAAGCGTCATTTATTGTTAAGAATGGTGATGCTTTCGCCGTTGCAAGCCAGGATGAAGATTGTTTGATGTTCGGCTCTCCACGACTTGTAAGAAATCTTTCTGTTACGCTTAAAAAAAAGGTTAAGGATAAATTAGTTTATCAGAGCACAGAGCCTGAGCTTATAATCCTCTCAGAAGTCTTGTCCAATTTAGGAATCTCTCAGGACCAGCTTATTGTGTTGGGAATCTTGGTAGGAACAGATTATAATCCTGGAGGTGTTAAGGGAATAGGACCTAAGAAAGCTCTTGCTCTTGTTAAGAAGTTCAATGATTACGATGAGCTTTTTAAATCAGTTAATTGGAGCTTTGACTTTTCCTGGCGGGATGTTTTTGATTTGATAAAAAATATTGATGTTTCATCGGATTATTCGATCGAGTTCGGCAGAGTTGATTCAGAGTCTGTTAAATCCCTGCTTTGCGACGAACATGATTTTTCAATAGAAAGGGTTGAATCCACTTTGAAGCTTGTTGTAAAATCAACAGCTCAGAAAGGATTGTCAGATTTCTTTTGATCCATCTTAACTTTTCATTAACTTTTTATACATCATATCTTAACACAGTATTATGAAATATGTTAAGGTTATTAATAAGCATGCTCAAACATTGAAAAGATTCTTAGAGAGCAATGGTCTTCTTGATGTCAGCAGGAAGGTGGCTAAAGATGGGGAGTATGTTCTTTTCCCAGTGAAAAAAGAGTTCAAACAAAACTTTGACTTTAATATTTCCTTCGAAGATTTAAATACTGATTTTAATAGGAAAAAGTCTTATGATGAGCTTTTGAGAGAGAAGCTTGGTTCGAAGGCGGATTTGGTAAGGCATTCTTTTGATGTTGTTGGATCAATAGCTGTTCTTGAAATTCCAAAAGAGATAGATGAGTATTCTAAACTTATTGGAGAAATCTTTCTAAAAACTCACAACAACATAAGAACTGTTGTTAAGAAAGTTGGAGGCCACAAGGGTGAGTTTAGAATCCAAAATTTTGAAGTTATAGCTGGAGAAAATAATCTCGAAACTGTTTATGTTGAGAATGGTTGCAGGTTTAAGCTGGATATTTCAAAGGTCTATTTTTCTCCAAGGCTTGGAACAGAGAGATTGAGAATCGCATCCCAAGTTAAAGACGGAGAATCTGTTCTTGTTATGTTCTCAGGATACTCTCCTTATCCTATAACTATCCTGAAGCATTCTAATCCAAGCAAGGTTTTTGCTGTTGAACTCAATCCGGAGGCTCACAAGTATGCGCTAATAAATAAGAAGCTAAATCATATTGGTGATGAGCTCTCATTGATTAATGGGGATGTTGTTGTTGAAGTCCCTAAATTGGTGGAGTCTTATGGGAAGTTTGACAGAATATTAATGCCTCTCCCAAAAACTGGAAATTCATTCTTAAAAACAGCTTTTAAGGCTGTTAAGCCGAGAGGAATTATCCATTTTTACTACTTCTTAAAAGAAGAGGAGATTCCTTCAAAAGGTTGGGAAATCATAAACTCTGAGGCTGAGAAGTATAAAAAATCCATAAAAAGAATTGGCCACACTATTTGCGGTCAGGTTGGAAAGCGTCTTTACAGAGTTTGTTTTGATTTCAGAGTTGAGTAAATTAACTTTGAACTCTCATAAATAGACAAAATATTTATAAAGATAGAGTTTTCCCTCACTACTGGTTTTTATGGTTGAAGACGATAAAGTCAAGGAGAAAGTTGAGCATAAGGTTGAAGAAAAGGAAGAGCAGAATATAAAAGAGAATCCTGCTGCTCCTGAGAAAACTGTTGAGAAAGAGAAAGAAGTTAGTAGAGACGAAAAAAGAGAAAAGAGTAGCGAAAGGAATAATTCTGATGAGAACAAAGGGAAAAAAGAGCATGAGCGCAAAGAATCTGAGAGAAGAAGAGTTGAAGAGGATAATAAGGAACGAAAGGAGAAGAAAGAACGAAAAGAAATGAGAGAAAAGAAGGTTGAGCATAAGAATCACAAATCTTTAAAGGAAACAATAAGGAATTTTTATGTTAAAAAGTATAAGGTTGTTCTTGCAATGTCCTTTACTCTGTTCTTAATTTTGTTCTTATCAATATTCGCTTTCAATATCCAAAGAGGTTATTTGTTGAATAAGGATATTTCTCTTAAAGGGGGTGTTGTAGTTACACTGCCTTTAAAGAATGAAGCGGATTTCAATGTTGTTGTTTCAAAGTTTAGGTATGCCTTCCCAAACAAGGATGTTACAGTAAGGCTTTTGGGAACATCATCCAAGAGCATAAGTGTTGAAAGTTCAGACCTTAACAAGACTCAAATACTTTCAGTTTTGTCCCAAATTCCAGAATTTTCTGATGTGATTAAGTCGAACAACTACACTTTCATAACAGTAGGTTCTACTCTTGGAGAGAGCTTTTTCAGGCAGACAATCAAAGCAATAATATGGTCATTCATACTTATGAGCATTGTTGTATTATTGTACTTTAGGAATTTCACGCCGTCACTGTTCGTTGCTTGGAACGCGTTTTCAGATTTAACAGAAACTCTTGCGGTTATAGTTATGTTCAATATGAAATTTTCAACAGCATCAATAGCAGCTCTCCTTATGCTTATAGGTTATTCTGTGGATACTAACATCTTATTGACATCTCGCGTCTTGAAAGCCGCTCGCGATAAAGTTATCAGCTTAATATTCAATTCAATGAGGACAGGCCTTGCGATGAGTTTAACAACAATGGTTACAACCTTCTTTGCTTACCTTGTAACCCAATCTTTAGTTATTAGGCAAATCATGTTTATACTGACTGTGGGCATGGTGTTTGATACAATAAATACTTGGTTATTCAACGCCCCTCTCTTGAGGTGGTATTTGGAAAATAAATATTCAAGCAGGAGAAAATGAACAATTACAAAATTCATATGGACAAGAAGAAGTGGGAATCTATATTTAAAGATTGGAGAGTCCTGCTGGCATTGGCTTTCTTAATTTTGGCAGTATATATTATTTATCCAGCACCTTGGATTCATGGAGCAACCATAAGAAATGTTAAGCCCGGCAGTCCTGCTTACGAGGCGGGAATTGTTGGACCAAGCCCGTTGGACCTGCCAGTGTCTAAAGAGAGAATAATAAGCATCAATGGAAGGCCAGTTTATAATGCGGCTGATTATTACAAATTAACAAAGAATTTAATACCTAACACTACTATCATTATCAAAACTAATAAGAAGACTTACTCTGTCTTTGTAAAACCTAAAATAATAAAAATCCCGCTCAATAAGACAATCAACAAGACAATTGTTGAATCATTTTTTAATAAAACTCTTAACAAGACTGTTAACATAACTAAAATTGTTCAAGTTCCAGCTTACAAAACAATTGTTAATGGAACTGAAGATTTAGGTTTGTCCGTTTATGATGCTCCAAAGGATAACATAAGGCTGGGGCTTGACCTTCAGGGCGGAACAAGAATAATACTAAAGCCTGAGAAACAGGTCCCCCCGGAAGTTTTCGACCAAATTATGTCTTCTTTGGAGGAAAGGTTGAATGTTTACGGTTTGAGCGATTTAACTATTAGAAAAGCAACTGATTTAGCTGGCAATCAATATGTTATCATAGAGGTTCCAGGAAGCAGCGCCTCCGATGTTTTGTCCTTGGTTGAAAAGCAGGGAAAATTCGTTGCCAAGATAGGGAATGAAACTGTTTTCACAGGAGGCAAGGATATTAAGTATGTTTGTATGAGCGCTGACTGTTCTGGTTTGAGTCAGAGACAGCCTCCAACGATGACTGAGAATGGAACATGGGTTGCTCGTTTTTCTTTCACCATAAAATTGAGTCCAGAAGCAGCTCAAAGGCAGGCTAAGATAACTTCTGGATTGAGCGTTGTTAATGTTGGCAGAGAATCCTACTTAAGCAAAGACTTGGATCTTTACCTTGATGGAAAGAAGGTTGAGACATTGAAGATAGGAGCTGACCTTAAAGGAGTTCCAACAACAGATATTATGATCAGCGGTTCAGGTTATGGCAACACAAGAAAAGAGGCTATAAATAATGCTTTGAAGAATATGAAGAAGCTTCAGACTCTATTGAGGGTTGGTTCTTTGCCTGTGAAGTTGGATGTTGTTTCTCAAGAAAAAATAAGTTCATCATTGTCTAAATCATTCTTGTCAAACTCTCTCTTGATTGGTTTGGGAGCAATAATAGCTGTTATTTTAGTTCTTCTTATATTCTACAAAAGGTGGGATTTGACTGTTCCCATAATAATAACAAGTTTGGTTGAACTCACTATCACCGTGGGCTTGCTTACATTTATGGGATGGAGCATTGACTTGTCTGCCATTGCAGGCTTGATTGCTTCGGTTGGTTCAGGAGTGGACCAGCAGGTTATAATCACAGATGAAGTTTTAAGCGGCGAGACGAGGAAGGCTTACACTTGGAAGCAGAAGCTGAAGAACGCCTTTGCAATAATCACAGGAAGTTATTTAACAACCTTATTTGCTATGCTTCCTTTGTTGTCAATGGGCGCTGGTTTGTTGAGGGGATTTGCTTTGACAACTATTGTTGGAGAAACAGTTGGTGTTTTGATAACAAGACCTGCTTACGCTCGTGTTGCAGAAATTCTTTTAAAGAAGGATTGATTTTTCTCTTTTTATGATACTGACCATTTCTGGTTATCCAGGTTCTGGGAAAAGTTCAGTTGCGAAGAAGTTGGCGTCTGCTTTAGGATTAACTTATGTTTCTATTGGGAGCCTGCTTAGAAAGATGAGCCTTGAAACTCATCAATCCCTCCTTGAGATAAGCGAGAAGGCTGAGAGAGATAAGAGCATAGATAATTATCTTGATTCTCATTTGAGACAGTTGTCAAACGATGATAATCTTGTTGTTGACGCCCGCTTGGGCTTCTATTTCATACCAAAATCCGTTAAGATTTTCTTTGTTGTGAATCTCCTTGAGGCCGCTAGGAGGGTTCATAAGAGCAATAGAAAAACAGAGTCTAAATCCTTCCCTTTGCTTTTATTCGAACTTTTTAGGCGTCGTTTGAGCGAGTTCAGGCGTTATTGGAATTATTATCATGTAAGCCTCAATGATTTTGACAATTATGATTTGGTTGTTGACACATCCCTTTTGAATGAAGAAGAGGTTCTTTCCCTGCTTTTATCCTTCTTAGTGGATAGAGGTGTTGTTGATGAATTGTAAAAATTATGATTATATTTACCAGCCCTCTGATGATTCTTATATGGTGAAGGATTATATTTTAGCTCACAAGAACTTATTCCGCAAAAAAGCGGTGCTGGATTTGGGAACTGGTTCGGGAATCTTGGCTTCGACAGCATCTAAATTTTCAGACAAAGTTTTAGCTGTTGATATAAACAAGAAGGCTGTTTCAAAACTTAAAGGGAGAAATTTTCAGGTGAAGTGTTCAGATTTATTCTCGAATGTAAAATCAAAATTTGACATAATCTTGTTTAATGCTCCTTACCTTCCAGAGCAGGTAGGAGAACCAGAAGAGGTTGCTTTATCCTTGTCAGGGGGAAAGCACGGTTATGAAATTATTGAAAGATTCTTGTCAGGTCTGAATTCTCATTTGAATGATGACGGGTTCTCCCTTTTGCTTTTCTCATCCTTAACGGATAAGAGTAAGGTTGACTCTCTCATCTTACATTTTGGTTTTTCTTTTAGTTTGGAGTCAAAGAAAAAATTTGATTTTGAAACTCTCTTTTTGTATAGAATCGTTAAGCAGGATTTCCTAAAGAACAAGCGAGTAGAATTCTTGTCATTCTTAGCTGAGGGCAAGAGGGGAATGATTTACAAGGTTAAGTTTAAGGGAGAAGATGCTGTTGTTAAAGTTAAAAGACCTGAAATCATTAATAATGTTGTCTCTGATGAAGCATTTTGGCTTTCTAAGGTCAACAAGTTCAATATTGGGCCAAAGCTCATGCTTGTGAGGAAATCTTATTTAATCATGGGATTTGTTCGTGGAGTTTCATTTGAGGAATTCTTAAAAAAATTTTCAGCTGAAGATATTCTTCTTGTTTTGGTGAAAATTTTGAAGCAGATGTTTATACTTGATTCTGCGGGCATAGTTAAAGAGGAGATGAATCACCCTCAGAAACATATTCTTATTAATCATAAGTCTCCAGTTCTTATTGACTTTGAGAGAGCTCATTTCTCAAAAAAACCGAAGAACCTTACCCAGTTTGTTCAGTTCCTGACTTCAAAGAGAATTGTAGAATTGTTGTCCATAAAGTTTTATTTTAATCCTTCAAGTTTGAGGGAGTTTGCTAGCAATTATAAGTCCTCTTTGGTTGTTGAAGGTGTTGATAGAATAAATCTTAAAGAAATTGATAAGGCTTTTTCTTCTGTGGAGGAATCCTTCAAATCCCTTTTCAAGATCAAACCTTTTTCAGAGCAGGTTTATTCTTTAACTGCTTTAATTCCCAAGGGCAAGGTTTTAACATACGGAAAAATTGCAGAGTACTTAGGCTCTAAAGCTTATAGGGCTGTCGGGACAGCTTTGCACAATAATCCTTACAGAGAAGTTCCCTGCCACAGAGTTGTTAATTCGAACGGTTATGTTGGCGGTTTTGCCCGAGGACAGAAGAATAAGATAAAACTCTTGAAGTCTGAAGGAGTGGAGGTTGTAAGTAAAAAAATAAATTTAGAAAAGTTCCTCTTTAAATTGTAATTACTTTCTGCTCTTTATTTTCTTAACTTCTTTATCTAGTTTTAGTTTTGTTAGCAACTCTTTGTATCTGTTTCTTATTGTGACTTCCGTTACTCCAGCAACATCAGCTACTTCCCTTTGAGTTCTTTTCTCTCCATGGATTAATGACGAAACGTAAAGTGCTGCGGCAGCTATTCCAGTTGGACCTCTGCCTGATGTTAACTCTATGTCTTGAGCCTTTTCCAATATTTTCATCGCGTAGCTTTGTGTTTCCGGCTTCAGCTTTAAGGCTGATGAGAATCTTGCTATATAATCAACTGGGTTGCTCGGCAGTATTTTTATGTCTAATTCTCTCGTTATGAACCTGTAAGTTCTTCCAATCTCCTTCTTCTCTATGCCTGATGCTTCTGAAATTTCATCCAATGTTCTTGGAACCTCGTGCCTCCTGCAAGCAGCGTATAATGAACCTGCAACGACAGACTCCATTGACCTTCCTCTAACCAATCCTTTTTGAACTGCGAGCCTGTAAATTCTCGCAGCTTCCTCCTCTACTGACTTTGGAATCTTCAAGAATGAAGAAACTCTTTTCAGCTCGCTTAAAGCTAATTTTAAATTTCTCTCCAAGGCTGTGCTTATCCTATACTGCCATTTTCTTAACCTGAAATATTTGTCTCTATTCTTGCCTTTGAGCATGCTCAAATCTGACCTTCTGCCTATGTCCGTGCCTAAGCCTTGGTCGAACTGAGTGTAAGTCATTGGAGCTCCAGCCCTTCTGTCAGACTGAGAATCATCGTCGAAGTCACGCCAATCCTGGCCGAAATCAACCATCTTATCATCTATGACGAAACCGCAGTCTCTGCATATAATCTCTCCCCTCTCTTTATCATGGTATAAATTTGTAGAACCGCACTCCGGACATCTTTTTATCTTTTGACGCATTTTCCCAACCCCCTTGAATAGAAAGCTTGCTTACAGGTTTTGCTCCAAGAAAAAACCAACAAAAATAGAGTATCTTTTAAATATTGCGATAATCTTTTAAATAGTAACAGAAACTAATATTTAAATGTTTCGTTTATTTATTTCTCTCACGAAATATTTATAAACTTCCTTTGACTTTTTATCTTTATGCGTATTTACCCACTCTGGTTATGTATCTTTGTTTTTCTGCCTTTAATTCTTATTTGGTTGTTTGAATTCAAGAAGCTAAGAAAATACGGCAGAGTTATCCTTCTTGCTGAGGTAGCTTCATTCATATTTGCAACTCCCTGGGATATGATTGCGGTTAAGGATAAAATTTGGTATTTTACTGAGCCCCATATTTTAGGCATTTGGTTGTTTGGTTTGCCTATTGAAGAATATTTATTCATTATATTTGTGGCTTTATTGTTTGTCTCAATAGTTTTGTTACTCTGGGAGAGGTGGGGGGAATCATGAACTTTGGTCATCTTTCTTACTTGGTTCTTATGCTTGTTTTTACCCTTGTGCCATTGTTTATACTTTGGAGCAGGCACTTTGACTTTTTGAAAAAGAACATTAAAATAATCCTTATTATGGCCTTCATCGCAATACTTTACGCGGTTATTTCAGCACCCTTCGCTGAACTTAATGGGGCTTGGTTTTATACTTCATCAGAGATACTTGGCCCTCGACTTCTCGGCTGTCCGATTGAGGATTTCATATTTATTATTCTCGTTTCTCTTGATATTTCCTCAGGCGTTTTATCTTTTATCTATTCTGAGAAAACAGGTAAACTTTAATAAATACCTGCTCTTTAAGTTTCAAAATGAAGCATTTTGTTGTTTTGGTTAATAAGAACAATAGAAGAGTTGGTGTGGAAGAGAAAATAAAAGCTCATAAGGAGGGAAAACTTCACAGGGCTTTTTCTGTTTTCGTATTCAATTCAAATTGGGAGCTTCTCCTTCAGCAGAGGGCAAGAAATAAGTATCACTCTGCTGGTTTGTGGTCAAACACGGTATGCAGTCATCCTGAACCTAATGAGACTTACATGCAGGCGGTTCACAGAAGATTAAAAGAGGAGATGGGATTTGATTGCAGAGTGAAGAGGCTTTTCTGTTTTACATATAAAGTTAATTTTGATAATGGTTTGATTGAGAATGAGTATGATTGCGTTTTTGTCGGCAAGTTTGACGGCGAGCCTAAGTTGAACAAGAGAGAAGTTATGAATTACAAGTGGATTCCTTTTAAGAAAGTTATAAATGATGTAAAATTAAATCCAAACAAATACT
Source organism: Candidatus Woesearchaeota archaeon (assembly GCA_015520525.1). GTDB lineage: Archaea > Nanobdellota > Nanobdellia > Woesearchaeales > WAPY01 > WAPY01. The sequence goes on along the minus strand of WAPY01000107.1, from coordinate 2,820 downwards.
CTGTCTGGTTTAAAATAGTTTTAAAAAAGATGAACCTTTCGCAGATAAAAAAGGTGTTGAGATGAAAGAGTTGACAATTTCTGACATGAGTTTTTATGATAAACTTAAGCTTTTAGTTGAGGTAAGCAGGCCTATTTCATGGATTATACTTCCTCTAGTTTTTGTGTTTGGTGTGTTAATGTCAGGGGCTAAGTTCACCTTTCTCACCTTGCTTCAGATTGCTCTTTTGTCATTTCCGTACAATCTTATTCTTTATGGGATTAACGATGTTTATGATTACGAGTCTGATAAGCGGAATCCAAGGAAAAATTCAATATGGGGCCTTATCTTAAATCCTACTTATGCCTCTTTAATTGTGAACTCTTCAATTGTTTCTGCTGTTGCAATATTTTTAAGTTCTCTCCTCACTCTTAACCTGTTGAATATAATAGTTATGTTTACTGCGTTATTCTTAGCATATGCTTATTCTGCTCCACCTCTCAGGTTAAAAACTAAACCCCCTTTTGATTCAATTACTAATGGAGCGTATTTTATTGTGCCTTTTTTGCTTGGGGTTAGTTTTGGCAGGTTTCCCTCCACTTTTTTAGTTCAAATGATTTGGGTGACTGTAAGTGTGATGGGGCTTCACGCTTTCAGTACGATTATGGATTATTCTGCTGATAAAAAAGCAGGTGATGTAACTTTCGCCGTAAAATTTGGGAAGAGAACTGCAGCCGCTGTTTTCTTTGTTGTTTCCTTTTGCGCCTTGTTGTTTGGCGGCTTTGGGTTTTTTATGCTCAATTATTTCCTGTTGTTCTGCACTTCCCTTGCTTTGATTGAGTTTTTCTTTCCCTCAGAGAAACTTGCCGTTTTGTTCTTTGAATTCATTTTCATCGCTTTTTTCATCACTGCCACATTCTCCTTGGTTCAGTTTTTTCCATAATCCCATTGCGAGAGTATCCATATTTTAATAATCGCTTCTCTCGATACGTTCTCTTGCAAATATTTATATACTCTTGTGGTTTATGTTCTTATTATGAACTTCTTATCTGATGAGGAAGAACACATAGATCAGGGTTCTTTAGTTGTTACAAAGAATAGATTAATTCAAGAGAGAAGGTCTTTTGGGCACAGAGTATATAAGGAGATACCCCTTAAACATATTACTTCTATTCATTTTGAGTATGATTCTAATGCTTTCTCTTTTATGCTTGGATTATTCTTTATAATTGTTGGGATCCTTTTGCTTTTCCTTATTCCAACTGTTCCTTTTGCTTGGATGTTGGCTCTGGTATTCGGGGGTCTTTTAATCCTTTTTAGTTTTCTGCTTAGGAGGGAAGTGATTGAATTCGCTTCTCCAACTATTAAGATTCGAGAGAAAGGAAGAGATTTAGAGGATTTTGTGGAGCTGGTTGACGAACTTTTATATAAGAACTAATTTTGATTGTTATAAAGAGTGGGGCTGCCCGGATTCGAACCGGGGTCGTCTGGTCCCAAACCAGAAAGGATGAACCAAGCTACCCTACAGCCCCTTTCGTCTGTTTGAGAAGAGTAGTTTAATTCCTTATTTTAAATCTTTTGTTTTTGTGGAGCTATTATAAACTGCTCAAACAAGCGTTATTTGTCTCTTATTAGTAGTAATAAATAGAAAGATTTAAATATTAGTTCGTTTTACTACTGTTTGATGAGGTGAATTCAAATGAATGTTTATAAAACAAATATGAAAGAACCCAAGAAAGTTTATGAGGATACTGGCAAGTTTTCTTTTTACGAGAAAACAGATGAGAAAAATAGAAAAACTAATATTCTTGATTTAGTAAGAGTGGGAGTAAGCAACACTACTTTTGTTGATCAAAACGGAGTTCTTTATTTGAAAACTCAGACTGGAAAGTTGGAACCGCACGCTTTAATCACAGAACTCTTTGAAAAGTTGCCGAATAATACTCTTCAAGTAATAGGAAACACTCCTAAGAACGGCAAGATTTATAATGAGAATTTGAGAATGTATGAAGAAGTGCCAGTTAGTCCGAACGGATTAATGATAGTTAATACTGCCGGAGAGTTGAACAAAGGAAGATTATTTGTTGTAACAGGGGGAAGCTATAAGCCTATGGGTTCAAGCTCGGAATATAATACGAGAACAAATCATGAACTTGAGTCTGAAGCTTATCATCTTCTCAAAGAGGAGAGAAGCCGTAAGAATTTCCCTCTCTCTTTTATAGTGAATAAAGAAAGATTGAACGGCGGAGACAAGAGAGGATTGGAGGGTAAATTAAAAGAATAAAAGAAAAATAATTTTTCTTTATTTGCTTCTTGTTATCTCCCAAATTTCTTTCAATGCAACTACCGCTGTTGCCGGTGCGATGAATACATTCAACAGGTTGAAGAAAGTTGCTATTGGCGTCCAATTAAAGAAAATATTCATTGCCAAATTTGATAGCGCTGCGAAGCTCAGCATGAAGGCTATTGCTGCTATTAAAAAGCGTTGGACTTCTCTGTCCATAACATTTATGCATCCTACTAGAATTCCCAAGAGCCCTATTGTTATCGTCGCCCATACTGCTGGGTTCTTTGCTTGGAATATTGCTATTATCGCTGCCAATATTAACCCTATGTAGAAACTCCAAATTCCTATTTTATCTAAAGTTTCGTTTCTTTTCTTCATTTTATCACCTCAATTCACTTAATTTTTTCAGTTTTATAAATTTTACTTTATTTTATCCAGCTCAACTGCGACAGGGCAGTTTTCAGAAAATCAAGGTATTCTTTGTTCTTTTTTATGTAGTATGTTCCTATGTAGACTGTTAGTTGCGTTCCTTCTTCAAGAGCTGTCAGTTCTAT
>WAPY01000106.1 GCA_015520525.1 Candidatus Woesearchaeota archaeon | reverse complement strand
AATTAATACTTTTCTTTCTTCAAAGAGATTATCCACCAAGGAGTCTCACTAACCCTGACATCAACCTTTTCAAGCTCGACTCCCAAAAAGAAATAGTCTGCGTCAGCAAGCAGCTCCTTATTAAGATAAATCATGACCCTGTCTTTTTCTTCTACTCTCACATAGGAAGATTTCTCATCGGTGAAAGTAACATCAGATGAAATATCTTCAACCTTAGATGAAAATTTACGAATCTTCCTGCTAACAACAACTTTATACTTTGGCATGTTGAGGAATGGCTCTCTTCCCACAGGATAAACAAAAATATTTATTTTTGAGAAGGTTGAGACTCTCGGCTTGGTAGATAAATCAAACACAAAATATTTCCCCTCTTCAAAAACATGAATCCTGCTGACATAACCAAGAATACCAAACTTTTGGAGCTCTTTAGGACCCCAAACTGGAAGAGACTCGTTCAACAAGTAAAAGTGAGGCTTAAAGAACAACTCGTTCTTCTTGACGAAGGACAGCAGAAAAGAAGGTTTTCCCTTTAACGGAATCTTGTGCTTTTCAATGGCTTTCAACTTGCTTATCATATCTTCAGGTGAAAGTTTAACATAGTACCATCTTCCCTTGAGAGAGCCGACAAAATAGAATGGAGGAAAAAACATAGAAGTGTCGCCGGGCCAATCCTTTGAATGAACAAAATATGAATAAGCTGATGGGTTAAATCCTTCCTTTTCTAAATCTGAGATAACTGCGTTTAAGAATAAGCCCGTCGCCCTATGATCTGGATTTAAGTCGAAGGTGTCGCTGTAAATTATCTTCGTTGGCTTAAATGAAGAGATTATTTCTTTCAACTGGTTAAACTCATTTCTAGCGTTGAACTTAGTTCCCGGCTTATATGCTGTTTTATATATTACCTTATTAGTTGCAAGAACTGCGGATGTCAACGCTTTATCGTTAAAATAATTCGCCCACATCTTTAAAGTTCCGCTGTCTGGAAATCCCAAAAAGATAAGGTCTTCTTCTTTAAGCCCCAGAGAAATCATTGCCGAGACTGCTTCGTCATGTCTCACCCTGCCTTGTTTAATTATAGACGCCAAGGGCACAGGCATAAGCAAGCTTGGATTCTTTATTAGGGTATCAGAACTGTGAGAGCCGTAAGTTATGTAAACAACCTTCACTTTAACATTTTTTCTCAGAGCTCCTTTAATCAGTCCAGAGCAGGTTAAAGCTGCATCATCTGGATGAGGAGCTAGTATAAGAATCTTATCATCATGAAGAAGTGTTAATTCTTTCATTTCTAAAGATTCTTCTTCAGATAAAATATGAGGAGACTCTTTCTCTTTCTTAACTCTCAACACAAGATGGGTGAAGAAAAACAATCCTACCAAAGAGGAAGTTACAATCAACAATATTGAGAATATCATAATTCAAAGTAGGTTTGTCTATTTAAAAACCTTTTCAACAAATAGTAAATAATTTAAATAAACGCTAAGACACAGAAGGTAATGGTTAATGAATACAATTTTGGGACAGTTACATTATGGCCAATGTGTGATAATAAATGTGTTTTCTGCGGGATGCATGATGAAAGAGTAAGATCAAAACACCCTGATAAGATAACAAAAGAAATGGAAGTTAACCTGTTGAAGAACACAATTGACTTAATAAAAAAGGGTGTTAAAAACCTTGATATCTCAGGCAGTGAACCTTTAAAATATGATAAGATAGGAGATTATATTAGGTGGATAAGACCAAAATTCAGAGACATAAATTTACTCGATCCGGGAGTTAGGTTAAAAGATTATAATTTTGCCAAAGATGTTGTTAGTGCAGGGTTAACTCGAATCATAATTCCAATTTATGGTTCAAACAGTAAATACCATGATGCTTGCGTGGGCAGAGAAGGAGCGTTTGATGAACTTTACGCAGGGTTAAAGAATCTTATGAGATTAAAAAAGGAAGGTTATGAGTTCAAACTCGTTTTAACAACTATGATAATGCAACAGAACAAGGATAATATTGCTGATTTGTACAAGTTTACGATTGATGAATTTGACACACCTTTGGACAAGGTGTCTATTCCCTTTTATCTTAAAGGGAAACTTCCTGTAAATTACTCCAAATTTGTCGTCAATTTTGAAGAGCTAAGAAGAGTCATCTTAAAACTGAATGAAGCGACTCTTGAGAAGAAAAGGCCAACCGCTCTTCATTATGTGCCTCCCTGCCTCTTCACAAAAGAAGAGTTAAAAAACATGCCTTACTTAAGTTTCTTCAATGTGCAGTATTTCTACATATTCCCAAATGGAGAATGGTATAAGCACAGTGATAGAGACTCAAGGGAGTATAGGAGACAGGTCTACACTAAATACTGTGATAACTGCGAGCTTAAAAAGAGAGGAATGTGCAACGGAATAATTATGCATTACTCCGAGGATAATCATAACTTTGAGTATAACCCTCTTGACAAAGAAACTTACGAAGCGATTAAAGACAGAATTGAGTTTCAAGCAATCAACAAAGAGGTCTCTAAATAAATAAAATTAGACAGCGGGGCTGTAGTATAACTTGGCTAGAATCCCAGGTTCGGGGCCTGGTGGTCTGGGTTCAAATCCCAGCAGCCCCATCAAACACAACCTTTAAATAAGTTTTATTATTCTCTGTCCTCATGTCAAAAGATAAAAATGTAAATGTTAAAGCTGAGGATGATAAGGAGGATTCTTCTCTTGAACTTCCAAAGGCCTTAACTGCCAAGAAGAATGAGGATTTCTCAAAGTGGTACAATCAGATTCTTGTCGTCGCAGATATTTTAGACAAGAGATTCAATGTTAAGGGTTGCTTTGTCTGGAGGAATTACGGCTACGAAACCATGCTCAACATAAAGAAGATTTGGGACAAGATGTTCAAGGAACAGAATTACAAGGAGATGTATTTCCCGCTTTTAGTTCCTTTAGAATATGCTTCAATGAATGATAAGTGGTGGAACAGCTTTAAAGACCAGGCGTTTTATGTTAAAGGATTGAATGAGAAGAAACATAATTATATTTTAAGGCCTACTGGAGAGCCTGCCATTTATCCAATGTTCTCATTGTGGATTAGGTCTTATAGGGATCTGCCTTTAAGGGTTTATGAGACTGTTAGCAGTTTCAGGTATGAAACGAAACACACCAGACCTTTAATTAGGGATAGAGAAATAACAGTTTGGCATGAGATTCACACGGCACACGCAACCATGGAAGAGTCAAAGGAAGAGATTAAGAATCACATGAGGATGTGGGACAAACTCTGGAAGGATTTGTGTTTAATTCCTTTCAAGGTCAACAAGCCGAAGGAAGAATGCTTCCCGGGGAGTGTTGGCGCTGTCGAGTATTATTCAATCATGCCCTCAGGCAAGATTATGGAGAACGGCTCATGCAACAATTTAGGCCAGGCCTACGCCAAAAAGTTCAACATCAAGTTTAAGAAAGCTGATGGCACGGAGGATTATGCTTGGATGACATGTACGGGCAATGGAGGAAGATTGCTCGCAGCTGTGATAGGAACCCACGGCGACGACCATGGGTTAATACTGCCTCCAAAGATCGCTCCTTACCAAGTTGTTATTATTCCCATATTCAAACCAAACAACAAGAAGGAAGTGATGAATTTCTGTAGGAATATTGAGGAGAGATTAACTTCTAAGGGAATTAGAGTTCTTATTGATGATTCTGACGAGAACATAGGCTCTAAGTTTTATGAGTGGGAGATTAAAGGGGTTCCTGTAAGGTTGGAGATTGGCTCGAAGGAAGTATCCAATAATGAAGTTACTCTTTTTAGGAGGGATTTAAGAACTAAAGAGAAGGTAAAAGTTGATTCTTTAGACATAAATAAAACTCTCTCTGACATTGAGTCGGAGCTTTTAAGAAGAGCTAAGAAGGAGTTTGACGAAAGGATTGTCGAAGCTGAAAATCTGGAAGAGTTGAAGAAAGTCCTCAACGATAAGAAGGTCGCTAAGGTTCATTGGTGCGGTTCAACCGAGTGTTCTGATAAGATTAAGGAGCTCGCCGACGGAGTTGAATTATTCGGAACAGACATCAATGAAGAGTCTGAAGGCAAGTGTGTCATCTGCGGCAAGAAGACGAAAACTATAGGTTATATAGCAAACAC
>WAPY01000105.1 GCA_015520525.1 Candidatus Woesearchaeota archaeon | reverse complement strand
TATTTTATTAGTTCAGAAAGCCGTCTTGATTTTGTTAAGTCCATCCTGTTCTCTGTTTTGTCTTACTTTTACAACAATGGTTTGTCAACTAATAGGAGGTTTAAACTCTTAAGTTCGGATTCTTTTGGCTTGCTGGCTCTTCGTTTTCAAGAGTTGCTGAACAAAGGCTTTCTTTCTCAAGAAAATATTGAATTCATAAAAGGGAAATTTCTTCCTATTCTTGATTCAATAATCTCATCTAAGTTTGACACATCTGTCAACCTTTTTGTCTCAGGACCTCACGAAACTTGGATGGACTCTTTAAGCAGGGAAGGTTATTGTGTTGAGATTCAGGCTCTTATGGCCGACGCTTTGTCTTTCGCCTTCAGAATCTCGAAGGATAAAAAATATGAGGATTATCTGAACCTTCTTCTTTCATCTGTTAGGATGAGACTTTTTAAGGGTGTGCTTTTAGATAGGCTTGCCTTGGATTATTCTCCAGACTTGACAGTTAGGCCTAATATTTTCTTAGCTTATTATTATTGTCCAGAGCTTTTATCTAAGGAATTGTGGGAAAAAACCTTTGACAACGCCTTAAAGTTCTTATGGCTTCCTTGGGGAGGCTTATCAACTGTTCAAAACGATCTTGCTGTTCGTTTTGATTCCGGTGAAGATTCTAAAAGCTATCACAATGGAAACTCCTGGTTTTTCATCAACAACATAGCTGCTCTTTCCATGGCGAAAGTTAATCGAGATAAATATGATTCTTATATTAATAAAATTGTTGACGCTAGTGTTGATGACCTCTTGTTTTCAGGTGCTGTTGGTTCTTCTTCTGAGAATTCGTCCAATGCTGTTAGAACCTCATCTGGTTGTCCGGTTCAGCTCTGGAGCAATTCAACCCTGCTTGAACTTATTCATAATCTGTCTCGTTAAAATTCCAGACTTGTAACCTTCTTCATGAATCTTTCATACTCTTCTTTGACCCTTGATTCTTCGTAGGCTTCGCTCGTTTTTAAAGCAGCTATTCTGTCAGCTCTTATGAGTCCATAACCAAACACATCTTTGTATGGTTCTTCTGTTGTGTTGTTCAGTCTTTGTGATGTTTTTGATAAAACATCTTCTAATTTGTCTCTTATCCCGCATAGAGCAATTGTTCCGGTTGTGTGAGGTGTCGCCATTGAAGTTCCTGATAAAACAGCGTATTTATTGTTTGGAAAGGCTGATATTATGTCCACGCCTGGAGCAGAAATAATGTTTGTGTCAGCTATGTTGCTGAAGTATGCGTGCTCTAAGTTCTCATTCACTGCCGCAACGGATATTACCCCTTTGAATGCGGCGGGGTATTCATATCCATATTCTTCGTTTCCGGCGGCTGCTATTATTTTTAATCCCCTCCCAACAGCTATCCTGCATAAGTCTCTAAATGCTTTTGAGGCGTTTGGAGCTCCCAAGCTTAGATTCACAGCATTTATCTTTACGCCTTTGTCATTTTCAAGAGCCCACTCTATAGCTCTTATAACATTAGCTTCAGAGCCGGAGCCATTTTCATCGAGAACTCTCAACGCATATAAGGTTGTGTTGTCTGAGACTCCAACTTCTCTACCTGCTATTGTTCCTGCCACATGAGTTCCGTGGCCGTTTAAGTCCATGGGTTTGTCATTTTCGTTTATGAAATCATATCCTCTTATTTTTTCAAACCTGTCCTTCAATTCTTTGTGGTTGTAATCAACGCCGGTGTCTATCACGCCCACATTGTAATTTTCCCTTTGCGTTAATATTTGTCTTGCCCTCCCTCTCCTTATGGCGTCCATGCCCCAAAGCTCAACTTTATCAACTATCTTTTCCAGTTTGTAATTTGTTGCTTTAACTTGATGAGATTCTTCTAAATCCTCTATAAGATTTAATGTGCTTTCGTTGTTTTTCTTCATAGAATACATTATTCTCCTCAATTCTCCAGCTCTTATTTTTATATAGATATAAGGTATTATTTTGTACTCAATTACTTTTATTCCTCTCCTCTCAAAGTATTTTCTTATTCCTGCTTTTGAATCTTTATCCGGTCTGCTCTTCATTAAAATATCAATCTTTTCATTGTCTGAGTATTTGTCGAATTTTCTCAAAACCTCATCTATGTGTTGCATACTTTTTCTATAATCTCCCCCTTTTAATCTCTTCTTGATTTCTTTTAGTTGTTTTTACGGTCGCTGGTAATTTATTGGTTTGTTGTTTATTTATGAAAAGAGTTTTAAACACCCTTTTATTCCTATTCTTATGGTTAAGTTTGCTCATATTGCGGATGCTCATGTTGGTGGTTGGAGGGATCCAAAGATGAGTTCTCTCTCACTGTCAGCTTTTGGCAGAGCAGTTGATTTATGTATAAAAGAGAATGTTGATTTTGTTGTTTTTGCCGGAGATTTATTCAACACTGCTCTTCCGGGAATAGATTTTATGAATTATGTTACAAAGAAGCTTTCAGATTTAAAGAAGGCAGGAATTCCAGTTTATACAATTCCAGGAAGTCATGATTTTTCTCCTTCGGGGAAGACTTTTTTATCAACTTTAGAAAGGGCGGGTTTGGTTGTTCTCTTGACGAAGGCGGATGTTGTTGGTGATAAGTTGATTATAAAGCCCTTTGTTGACGAGGTTCACAAGGTTGTTTTATTCGGAATGCCTGGTCGCAGGAGGTCCCTTGAAAAATCATATTATGAAATGTTGGACTTAGATGAAATTAATAAAACCTTGAATAAGTTTAAAGATTTTATGAAAATCTTTGTTTTTCACTCTGCGGTCTCCGAATTAATCTCCAATTCTGCTTATTTATCGTCTGCTATTCCCTTATCTTATCTGCCTGAAGGTTTTGATTATTACGCTGCTGGTCATGTTCATGAGATCATCGAGAAAAGAGCAAATAATAAATTGGTTGTTTATCCTGGGCCGGTTTTTCCAAATAACTTCTCAGAGCTCGAATCCCTTAAGTGCGGGGGTTTTTATGTTGTGAATTTTGACGAGTCAAGCAGGAAGGTTTCCTTATCCTACAAGCCAATCGTTGTTAAGAATGTTTATTCTATAAAGCTTGATGCCGACGGTTTATCCCCTCAAGATGTTTTTTCTGATTTAAAAAATAAGATTATGGAAAAGGAATTTTATGATACTATTGTCCTGCTGAGAGTGTCAGGAAAGTTGTCTTCAGGCAAGGTTTCAGACATAGATTTCAACGCGTTGATAAACCTCCTTTATGAGAGGGGGGCTTATTTTGTTCTCAAAAATACCTATTCTCTTGAAGGAGTTGAACTCAACAATGTTAAAGTCGTCGCTTCTAATCCGGAGGAGTTGGAGGATAAAACTTTGCTGGAGAATATTGGCAGGTTGAGTTTTGTCAAGGATCCTGTTGAGTTCAGCAGGAAGTTGATGAATGTTCTTTCAGCTGAGCAGGCTGACGGTGAGCCGAAGTCGAAGTTTGAATTAAGACTCTCTTCAGAATTTTCAGCTATATTAAACACGGTTATTAATGACAAAAGTAAGAATTGATTTGCTTAATTAAGAGAATCCGTAGATTCCTGTTTTCACATTGTCTTCGCTTGAGTGGCTGTTGCTCTGTTTCTTTACGCTGGTAACATGTTCCTTGTATTCTGGGACTTTTATTGGTATTGCGAATTTTGTGAAACTGCTTGTTATTATTGCTTCTCCCACATCGAGGGATGCTATGCTCTTTGAGCTTGTGCTTAAATCTTGAGACGCGGAATTTATTATTGCCTGTCTTTCCTGCTCCATCTCAATTCCAAGTATTATTTTAGTATTCATGTTTGCTAATATCTCCCTTGGTATTAAGGATGGCAGTTGTGTTATGGCTATAAGTCCTATCTTGAATTTTCTTCCTTCTCTTGCTATTGTTGAGAATATGTTTTTCTTCTGTAAAGACTCATTGTTTAAGACTCTCGGAGCTTCCTCCAGGAGTATTGATATTGTTGGTTTTTTATCAAGAGCTCCTTCTGTCTTGTAATATTTGTACCTGTTCATTATGCTTGATGTTATCATTGAGCCAACGAGCAGTTCAACATCGCTTGATAATGATGAAGTATCTATTATTACTGTTTTTCCTTCCTCTAAAAACTTTATTATTTCTTTTATTGTATTCTTAGCTCCGTCTGTTGTGAATATTGATTCTGGTATTATTTTTCCATTCACGACCTTTAATCCGAGAAGGTTTTGGAGCTTCCTCCTTATTACAGTCATTGTTGCCTCATTGATTTCGTTTTTGTCGAACTCATCCGTCAATATTGCTTTAATCCATTCTTGTTTCTTTCTTCTGTAGTAAAGGTAAATTGTGTCGTTTTGTGCACTGCTCCAGTCAATGTTTAATTGCGAGGGTTTTATTGTTTCTATGTTTATCTTTAGGTTGCGGTACTGTGGAGCTTTTGTAGGCGAGTAATACACAAAGTCTTTATTTATTTCTGCGTAATCTTTTATTCCAAAGCTATTTCTTCCATAATATTCGTCGTGGGGGTCCAGCACGAGAACACCTACAGAATCATCTTTTATCAAGTTTGAGATTATCACTTTTGCAAGGTTGCTCTTTCCTCTTCCCGTTGTTGCTGCTATTAAAATGTGATGTTTGAGGATCTTTGACGCGTCTAATTTTATGTCAAGGTTCAGCTGTTTTGAGCCTGACCTTAACTTTCCTACGAAAAAATGATTTTTCTCATTTGATAAAAATCTCATATCCTCCTCATTCACTAATCTTACGCTCGACATAAACTCAGGAAGTTTTTTAGCGCTGTTTACATTATTGTCTTTAATTTCAAGAAGGTTTTCAGCTACAGCCAAATTGTAAGTTCTCACTTCCTTATCGTAGAAGTCAAGTTCGTTCTCTCCCTCTAAATCTATGCCGGATATTAGTTCAAGAGCCTGTTGGCTTAGCTGGCTTCCATACATTAAATCATAGACTCTTAACAGTATCTTTGATTTGCCTCTTTTCGCTATTAACAAATCTCCAAGCTCTATGCCTGCATTGTTTTTCTCTCTGATTATTACTTTGTTGAAGCTCCCGCTTATTATCCTACCAAACTTTTTATCCTCTGCCATATTCTATTCCCTCTACTCTTTGTTTGATTCGTAGAGGCTCATAAGACTTTTCTTTAAGTTCTTCTCCTCTACGATGAAATTATGAACTCTTGCATTTATGGACCATTTACTCCCATTGCTGTTTATGAAATAAATTGTCGCGTTGTTTTGCACATACTCCTCCCACCTGTTCATTAATTCAGTAACATTCTTTTTGTTATTCTGTGTTATGATTATGCAATTATCCGTTGGTTTGGCCTTTCTGAGGTCATCTTCAATTATGACCTTGTGTTCTTTTCCCTCGTTGTCGATTACCTTCTCAGGCTCATTATTTAGTATTATAACTTCTTTTATCCTGCCGAGTTTCTGTCTTTGATTCAGTATTATCCTGCCCCACTCTTTTAGGTCCATGTTCCTTGAAATAATTAGAGGAGTTAAAAACTTTTTGTTGTTGGTGCGCTTTATGTATTTTCGCTTTGTTATTTTCACGAATCCAAAAGGTTTTTATCCTTCTTTTCCATACTGGACTCTTTATGAACTCACTGCTTTTCGCTTTGGTCGTCGCTGTTTTGGACACTTTGCTTGGTTTTGTTGGTGTTTTCACTTTTAAGCTTAACAGGAAAACATTCAACGCTTTTATTTATGCTATGGTTGCCTTCGCTGCAGGCTCTTTACTCGGCGGTGCTTTCTTCCATCTTTTACCAGAATCTATTGAACGGGGAGTTGAGCCGTTGACATTCTCAATCATCTTAATATGCAGTTTCCTCTTTTTCTTGTTGCTTGAGGACTTCCTTCATTGGCATAGGTGCATGGAGAGCAGGAAGAAAGAGAAGAGAGTTGATTCGGATAAGATTAAGGTTAATAAGGTGAGTTCTGTTTCCTACCTGCTCCTTATTGGAGATTTCATCCATAATTTTATTGATGGAGTTGTTTTAGTCGGCAGTGCTTTGGTAAGTGTCCCTGTGGGAATAGTGACCGCTATTATGATTTTGGCACATGAGCTTCCTGAAGAGTTGGGCATATTCGCTGTTTTGGTTCATGGAGGCATGCATGAAGTCAAGTCGGTTTACAACAGTGTTATTGCTCAGAGTAGTGTTATCTTAGGTGTTATTTTGGGGTATTTTGTTATGAAAAACTCTTCTTGGGTTCCTTACCTTCTGCCCTTCGCAGCCGGGAGTTTTCTCTACATATCAGCTTCTGATTTGATTCCTGAAATAAACAGCAAAAGGAGCAAGGAGAGGTTGGTTTCTGCTTTATGGCTTATTGTTGGTATTGTTTTTATGCTTGTGATTAAACTTTTTGAGTAAGAAGTCCTGAACAAGACATTATAAAAATGAACTTCTGAATAAAGGATATGTCTATACAAATGTCAAAAGCATAGAAGTTAAAAAAGAAACTTATAATCCAAACATAATAAAATCAATATTTGTTAAAAGAAACGAGATTTATAAACCATTAAAATTAAGGTCTTATTATAGACATAGAGTTGATTTGGAGATATAACATCTTCATTTTATGAAGTATTAGAAGGTGTTTTCTGTGAATTTTTTGACATAGAAAAAAATAAGTTTGAATTCAACATTTATAATAAAAATAAAGAAAAACTAAAGAACAAAATAAATATAGAAGGATTAGAAAACCAAGATGAAATTATTTTAAATAAGAAATTAGACACTGAATTTTTTGATAAACTAACTGAAAGCAAAATAACTTCAGAACAAACAATTAAAGCTTATTTATCACAGGAGGATCTTTATCATGCTTTTGAGAATGTTATAAGCATTAATCTTAATGG
>WAPY01000104.1 GCA_015520525.1 Candidatus Woesearchaeota archaeon | reverse complement strand
TTCTAGTCCTTTAAGATATCCGGGTGGTAAGAATAAACTAGCAAAATTGATCGCTCAAATCTGTTTAGATAACAATATTAATGGTCATTATGTTGAACCCTATGCTGGAGGAGCAGCGGTTGCCTTATATCTATTGATTGAAAGGAAGATGAAAAGGATAACTATCAATGATTACGATAAGTCCATTTACGCATTTTGGTATTCTGTTTTAAATCATACTAAGAAACTATGCAAATTAATAGAAGAAACTCCTGTAACTATAAAAGAATGGGAAAAACAAAAGGGAATACAGAAAAGGAAAGATAAAGCCAGCTTATTGACCTTGGGATTTTCCACACTCTTCTTGAACAGAACAAACATTTCGGGGATTATCAATGCAGGACCTATAGGAGGCATAAAACAAAGAGGGAGATACAAATTAAATTGCAGATTTAACAAAGAAGAGATAATAAGAAGAATAAAATTAATATCCTCTTTTAAAGATCAAATAAGCCTCTTTAATTTAGATGCAATTGAACTGATTAAGATAATTAAAGAAGAATCAAACAACACAAATACTATTTTTTACTTTGATCCTCCTTATCTTATAAAAGGTCCCACATTGTATATGAATTTTTACAAAAAAGATGACCATAAGAAAGTGGCTCAAGAAATTAAAAAAATAAGAAGAATACATTGGATTATTTCTTATGATGATGTTGAGGAGATAAGAAAAATATATAAATGGACAAAAAATAGATTGAATTTAAATATAACACATACTGCAAACAAGCCAAAAGTAGGAAAAGAAATCCTATTTTTTAGTAATGGATTAAATATCAAAATATTACCAAAAGTACTAAGAGTTTAGGAAAAGTATGATAAGACCACATTTAAACAAATAAATTTCTTACATTTAAAATAAGACCTCAAATTCAGAGAAGTATAAACTAAAATTCAGGGTAATTCCTAAAATAAGCTCTATAAAACAATAAGTTTTTAAATAAAATGTTAACCCTTACTTAGATAACAATAACAATTAAGATGAGGAGGTGCCTCTATGGTTGAATTTAAACTTGTGATTGCTGATCCAAAAACAGGAAAATCGTACAAAAAGGAAGTCAAAGACGCTGAAGCTTCTGTTCTACTGGGAAAAAAGATTAATGAAACTGTTGAACTTCACGGCATGCCAGGTTATAAGTTTGTGATAACTGGAGGCTCAGACTACGCCGGTTTTCCCATGAGAGCTGACATTCAAGGAACAGAAAGGAAGAGAATATATGCTAAAGGCGGAGTTGGAATAAGAGATATCAGACGGGGAGAAAAGAAGAGAAAAATTGTCTGTGGCAACACAATCAGTCCAAAAATAACCCAAATTAATCTTAAAATAACTGCTTACGGACCAAAACCTTTGGAAGAAAAAAAGGCGGAGGAAAGTAAAGAGTAAAGATGGCAAGGAAGAGTTCTAAAGAAAAAACTGAAATTAAAACTGCTAAAGTAGACAAGGCTATGAAGAAAGAGCATAAGAAGAAAACAGCAAAAAAGACCACGAGAAAGAAGAGAACGAAGAAGAGCACTGAGAAAAAAGTCAAGAAGACTAAAAGCAGTGAGGCTAAAAAAGAGCACAGCAAACAGAAGGAGATTGAGGAGCCAATACAACCTCAGCTTAACATAGGACTCGTCGGCCATGTCGACCACGGAAAAACAACTCTAACCGAGAAATTGAGCGGAAAATGGACTGACACTCATTCTGAAGAATTAAAGAGAGGCATTACCTTAAAATTAGGCTACGCAAACGCAACATTCAGGAAATGCCCAAAATGTCCAGAACCTCAATGTTACACAACAGAAAAAATCTGCCCTTATTGTGGTTCAAAAACTGAATTTTTAAGAAAGGTCAGCTTTGTAGATGCTCCAGGGCATGAAAGCTTAATGGCAACTATGCTCTCAGGCGCTGCCATAATGGACGGCGCATTAATGCTCATAAGCGCCAATGAGAAATGCCCTCAACCTCAGACAAAGGAGCACTTGGTCGCTCTCCAAATAAGCAACATAAAACATGTTGTCATAGTTCAAAACAAGATTGATCTTGTATCAAAAGAAGAAGCCCTCGAGAATTACAGGCAGATAAAGGAATTCTTGAAGGGAACACCATACGAGGATGCTCCGATAATTCCCGCATCAGCGAAACTTGGCGTTAATGTTGACTTAATAATTAAAGCTCTTGTTGAGACAATTCCAATTCCAAAGAGAGATGATAAAGCCAAACCTTTAATGTTTGTAGCAAGAAGCTTTGACATAAACAAGCCTGGAAGTGACCCTCTAAAATTAAAAGGTGGTGTTTTGGGGGGAGCTTTAAAGCAGGGAAGACTCAAGGTTGGAGATGATATTGAGATAAGACCTGGCATGAGAATAGAAAAGTTTGGAAAGGTTGAATGGGTTCCTATAAGAACAAAGATAGTTGGATTGCAGACTGGCGGGGTGAATGTTGAATCCGTTGGACCTGGAGGTTCCATAGGCGTCATGACTACTCTTGATCCCGGAATGACTCACGCTGACAACCTTATGGGAAGCGTCGTCGGCAGACCTGGAGAGCTCCCAGAAACAATTGAGAAATTAAGATTAAAAATACACCTTCTTAAGAGGGTCGTGGGCGCCAAAGATGAGCTGGTAGTCGAACCTCTAAAGCTTGGAGAGACATTGATGATAAATGTCAATTCAACAGCGACGGTTGGAACTATAATCAAACTGAGCCCAACAGAAATAACCTGCAAGCTTGTCGTTCCAGTATGCGCTTCAAAAGGTTCAAGAGCTGCAATATCTAGGAGAATCCAAAACAGATACAGATTAATTGGTTATGGAGAAATCCTTTAAGAATGATTCTTAAGAATATTGAGGACATAAAAAAGCTCAGAAAGAAGCTTGGTATAACACAGAAAGAGCTTTCTAAAATAAGCGGAGTTTCTCAATCATTAATAGCAAAGATTGAATCGGGAGTTGTTGAGCCTTCATACAGCAAAGCCATAAAGTTAATTGACGCTTTAGAAAATTATAGTTCAAACGATAAGAAAGCCTGCGACATAATGACAAAGAAGATTATCTTCTGCAAACCAAACGACAGAGTAAGCGATGCTGTTAAGACAATGCAGAAGTATAAGATATCTCAAATGCCCGTGCTTGAAAACGACAAATGCGTCGGCTTGATAAGTGAGAGTTCAATACTCAAAGCAAAGTTGAGAGGCAATGTATCCTGTGTTAAAGACTGCTTGGAGCCCTGCCCTCCCATGATAAATGACAAATCAGATTTGAGAATGATAAGCTCTCTGCTTGAGTTCTCTCCTATAGTTCTTGTTGTAAAAAGCGGAAGGTTCATCGGAGTGATAACTAAATCGGATGTTATTAACGGGCTAAATTAAGAATAATTTTTATCGCTTTATATAAACTCTCCTCGCTCATCTTTTTATGAAAGTAAGGAATAATCTCAACAAAAGACTTCTTTAGACTGGAATTTTTAGTTAATGAACAACTTGAACAAGTTATAAACTGGCTTTCATCTTTAAACCTTTCAAGTAGAATATTAAGAACAATTGCCTGCAAAAAAGGGTTTTCCTTAAGCAAGGAGGATAAAACTTCGATGAGGTTCTGCTTGCCTAAGGCGTTTTGAATATACTTGAAGATTATTCTTGCCTTATAATCTCCCTCCTCAACGCTGAATATGTTGAACAGCTCCTTATGACTGCATGACACATCGACCAGCAGAGTTTTCTCAAACGAAATTTCTGACTCTGAGAATAACGTAGACAATGAGAAATCAAACACTGAAACCACTCCTGAACAGGGCTTGGCAAAAGAGTATATAAATCTGTTTTTTATAAGGTTAAAAAGCA
Organism: Candidatus Woesearchaeota archaeon; assembly: GCA_015520525.1. Taxonomy (GTDB): domain Archaea; phylum Nanobdellota; class Nanobdellia; order Woesearchaeales; family WAPY01; genus WAPY01. Next base: position 2,681 of record WAPY01000104.1, on the reverse strand, counting down.
CTTTCTCAACACCGTCAAGAGAGGCTTCATTCTCATTATTCAAATTTGGAATCAGAAAGAAATTTTTAGAGTATTCCTTCTCTAAAAAGTTCTCATTTAAATATGATTTCACAGTTTTCTTATACCTGTTGACGCTTGCCTTCTCAGAAGGGTTGTTGATCAATCCTTTTTCATACAAAGACATCAAAGTATTGTAAATCTTTATCATTGGAATGTTGAATCTTATTGAAGCATCATAGAGAATCTCAAGTGCTGTGTATGGAGCTTTCTGAGACACTTGAATTATTTCTTCGTTAAGCAAAGTCACTTTCACATTGGCGAGAACATTTAAGTTAGAATTCGTCAAACTTAAATCTAACGATGATATAATCTCATCAGGCAGAGAATCCACTGGCATCTCTAACTTGTTGCTGTTAATTTCCAGAAAACATGAGGGCAGGTCTCCAAATTTACCCTTAAACAAAGAGAAGATTATGTTGTTAAACAGTTTGTCTTTTGATGGTTCCTGCTTAGCGTATGAGTAAAAGACATCCTCCAACTCAAAATGCTTAAGGGTTGAAGGGTTTATTCTCTTAGTATAATTTTTCCTTCCCAAATTCTTTACTAACTCTGTAAGAAATACCGGCTTGACATAGTAGGTTCTCCTCATTAATTTGGGATTCTTAGCTGTTAAACTTAGCATTGAATTCATTGAGCGCACAGAGTCAACCACAAAGATAATTCTTTTGCTCTGCTCTGAGAGTTTCAGGAGGTTGTTCAGAATTTCTTTAGTATTTATATGAAGAGGATTCTCAAAGAAACCTCTCTCAATTATTAAGTTTCCTCCTCTGCTCTCAATCTTCTTAATTTTTGTCAGCGCTCCATAAGACGAAGCAATAGCTATATTTCTATCCTCAATAAAGATAAACCTCTGCTTAGAATCTTTGATTATATGTATTGAGCTCTCGAAGGATGAAGCGATCGTCAAAGCTTTTCTGAAGCTGTCTACAATAATAAGTAAATCAAAAACTTGGCCTGACAAACTTGACTTATAAAATGGAAGCATGTGAATCACTGTAAAGTAAATAGTGCTATTTTAAAAATGTTGTCATTTGTTAGTTCGCTGAAAAGATTTATAAGCGCGGACGAAAACCAAGACTCATGGAGGACAATTTTGACATTGACAAAAGAAATATATTGTCAAAGAAGGACAAGTCCAAGAAGGGAAGTATAGACGAACCCATACTGCCTCTCATATTATTCTTAAATAGCTTAAAGGATTATTATACAACCAGCTCCTGCTCCGGAAGGATTCTTGTGATGAGAATTCCTCCAGATGCGAGGAAAGACCATGTTGAATGGCTGATGACAAGCCACGAACCAGTAAGTATTGACAAGGTAAAATCCAGTCTGAAAGGGTTGAACAGTCCAGGAGAGCTGTGGTTCAAACAGGAGCCTTTGATAATTCACACAGTTGCGAGAACTCTTGAGAGGGCTCAACAACTCTTAGACTTAGCAAAAGCTTCCGGATTCAAAAAGTCGGGCATAATCGCATCGAGAAAGAGGTTTGTTGTTGAGATTGAAGGAACTGACATTCTAAGCACAATAATAGGCAGGGATGATAAAATTTTCATCAATGATGACTATTTAAACATACTTGTTGAGACAGCCAACAGGAAGCTGCTGAGGAATTTAAGAAAAAAGGATAAACTTTACAGCACAATCAAAGAAGGCCTTGGAAGCCTTCCGAAAGAGGATTCAATTAAATTTTCTTTTTAAGTATAAGCTCATGCATTTTATCAACAAAATCTTTCGCCTTCTTGTAGTAAGTTTCATACTCAGAAGCAGAAATCTCCTTAACTTCTCTGTATATGATTCTCTTTGACAGTTTGTAGAACTCATCCATAACTTTAACATATTTTTTATCCAACCTTTTGTTTTTAACGAACACTTCATTTAAAAGCTCCGACACTTGATTTGGAGTTCCTGGAACTATGTCTTCGCTCATCAAAGCTGCGTGGGCTGAGTCAATAACAGCCCAGTACAAATCCAATGTAGCCTTCATTATTCTCATCTTTGATGAAGATAATGTTAAAGGAGCCTTTGAGTAGTACGCCCAAACTGCCTCCCTGCTAGGCCTTATCCTTCCCTGCTTCAAGAGGAGTTGCAGAGGTTCAAAGAATCCCGTATCAATTAAGGAGAACCCATCCCTCAATACGTTTAAGGCGACAGGATCTCCTACTCTAACATACTCCCAGAAGTGGGAGAATTTCAATGATGTAACATGAAGCTTCGGGCTTGTTTCATATATTATCCTCTCTGTTATAATTCTGTAAGCTTCAACAAGCTCAGGTGTAAGTTTTGTTCTCACATCATCAACTATAACAAGAATATCAATGTCAGAAAATTTGTTCATCTGGTTTGTTCCTGACTCTATTTGTCGGGCTAAGCTCCCGAATATAACAACAGCCCTTATAAAACTTCCAAACTCTTTATGAACTCTCTTGGCGAATTTATATGCTATGTCCAAATCCTCGTCAGTGTATTTTTCAGAATTAATCTTACTGTTTTCATCAATATTAACCTTCATAGTCAAGCAAATAGAAATTGTTTTTATTAATCTTTTTAACTTTTTAACAATGGTGAAAGATTCAATTTACTACCTAAAATGCTTCTTGTAAACTTGAAAGTCATAATCAGAG
>WAPY01000103.1 GCA_015520525.1 Candidatus Woesearchaeota archaeon | reverse complement strand
GATCATTGATGATTTCAGGATTAAAATATCTTTAAGAACAATAAATTTCTTAGCAAAGGAAGGAGCAAAGATAACGATAATAACACATTTAGGAAGACCCAAAGGGTTTGACGAATCGCTAAGTTTAAAACCTATTGCAAAAAGATTGTCTAAGTTAACAGGCAGGGACATAATCTTAATTGAGGACAAAAGGTTCATAAAGTCAGCTTTAAACAATCAAGATAAAGAAATTCTTATGCTTGAAAACTTGAGATTCAACAAAGGCGAAGAAGCAAACAGCATGAGATTCGCAGAATCAATAACAAAGTATTATGATTTCTTTGTGTTCGATGCATTCTCTGTCTCCCACAGAAAACACGCATCCACAGATGCTATGGCGAGCCAATTAAAAACATACGCGGGTTTCAGGTTCTTGGAGGAAATTAAAAACTTGTCAAAAGTTTTGAGATCGAAGAAGAAGATTACATTAATCGTTGGAGGGCTTAAGATAAAAACAAAAATAGGTGTTATAAATAATTTCCTTAAGAGGAGCAGAGCGGTTCTTATAGGCGGAGCGATGATGTTCACCTTCCTAAAAGCTCAAGGAAAGACAATAGGGAAATCCATTTTTGTAGAGGAAGAAATTCCAACAGCAAGAACGCTTCTCAAAAGCGGGAAGATAATTCTTCCAAAGGACTCTGTATGCGCTAAAAGTATAAGAGTTAACAGCAAGGAAAAAACAAGAGTGTTCTCCTGCGATTCGATACCTAAAAATTACATTGGGTTAGATATAGGCCCAAAAACAGTAAATGAATTCAAGAGCATACTCAAAAAGTCGGACATAATTGTCTGGAATGGCCCTTTAGGGTATTATGAGAATCCTATTTTTATGAAAGGAACAGAGAAGATTCTCAAGTTTTTATCAAAGGAAAAGTCATACAGGTTAATCTGTGGAGGAGACACTTTAACAGCAGTCAGAAAGTTAGGAATAACCAATAAGTTTGACTTTGTGTCAAGCGGGGGCGGAGCCTCCCTTTATTTTTTGTCAGGAGAGAAGCCTCCAATACTAAATTTTATGGAAAAATAAAAACAACAGAAAGTTTTATAAATGCTTAATTATTCTTAACTCTAAAGGAGTTAAAAGGTGAATTTAATGAACAAAGACAACGCTCTCGAATTAGTGAAAAGCTTGGAAAAGAAAGTTATTGACTCGTTCAAGATAGTGAGGCAGGACATTCTAAACTTGAACAAAGCTCTGATGAAATTAGACAAGAAGACTGAGGAAAATACTCAAAGAAGAATAGAGAACGCCAAAAAAGAGTTAAAGAAGAGTATAAAAGAAGAGACATCACAGATAAGAGATGAAGTTCATAAAGCAGTTGAAAAATCAGAATCAAACGAGAGTAAAATAAACAAGTTAAAATCAATAAAGAACCAACTGGATAAGTTAAAGAAAGAACTAAACGAAAAAACAGGGGAACAAGAAAACATAAAAGCTCAATTGGAATCATTAAAGGATAAGATTTACTCGCTGAAAAAGACTTTCCCAACAAGAAGCGAGCTTAACAAGAAAATTCAAGAATCAAAGGAGGAAAATGAAGAATTAAGGGAAGAGATTTCTGAACTGAAAAATTCCGCAAAAAAGATTGAGGAAGTTGAAGAAGACATCAAAGACTTGAATTCAGAAGTAAAAAGGATAAGCAGAGAAGCAGACAACATAAGAAAATTATCATTGAACATATCCAGATTAAAATCCGAAATAAAGAGGGCGAAATCATCAACTGAAGATGAGATTGACGGGTTAATGGATGAAATTGAAGAGGTCAAAGAATCTTCTGTAAAGAGGGAAGAATTCAAGAACAAGGAGAAGCTTATACTAGAAGATCTTAAGAAGCTTGAGAACGAGATTGAGCTCATAAAAGAGAGGTTACCGTTATTGTCAACCAACAAGGATTTGATGAAGGTAAAATCAAACTTAGCAAATCAAATAAGCGATATGGAGAATTCAATAAAAAGCACAAACAATAAGATATTAAAATCAAACAGGAGAATAAATGAATTATACAAAGAGCTTGCGGAAAGAGACAAGAAGATAAACGAACTTCAAATACAAATAAACAGAATGCAGAAAAATTCTGGAAGAAAACAAAGCAGGCTCGCAGGAATATTCGCAAGAAACAACGCAACCCCGCCAAAGAAGCTGAATCAAAAAACAATTGCAAACAACAACAATAAAGCTAAAAAAAGCAGGATCGACGAGAGTAAAATTAAAAGACCGTCAAAGAAGGTCTACCTGTGGTTCTTATTCTCCGCGTTGATAGTCGCCTTTTTCTTCATACTGTTCAATTATCCAAGGGTCTATCAGAACACGCCAATATTAAACAAGCTGACGAATGAAACCCTTTCCAATCAGAACTTCTTAAACACAAACTCAAGCATATTCGCGAAGAATGAATCCTTAAGAGAAAAGAATGAGGACTGCATCCTTCAATTTGAGTGCAAACCTTCAGGCAACAAAAACTACTGGTTCGACTGCTACTACGACCCAAATGATACAAGATGCCACTGCTACGAAGGTTCAATGGACAAATGCAGGCTGAACGAATTAAATAAAAT
>WAPY01000102.1 GCA_015520525.1 Candidatus Woesearchaeota archaeon | reverse complement strand
TCTTTAACTTATGTTTTTTAATTAAAAAGTTTTTGTTGATTAAAAATGATTAGAAAGAATTAATTAATTTTAATGAATAAAAAATAAAAATTTTAGAAGCTCAAATCAACATTTGGAGCTTCTTGGAGTTTCTCCTCGTCCTCAAATTTGAGATACTTCTGCTTTCCGAAGCCGAATATTCCTGCGATTATGTTCGTTGGAAACATCTGTACTTTTGTGTTGAACTCCTGGACTGTGTTGTTGTAAACATACCTGTGCCTGCTTATCTCCTCCTCCAAGTCTTTTATGTTTTGAAGTATTCTTTGAACTCCCTCATTGGATTTTAAATTTGGATAATTTTCTATCTGAACTCTAAACCCTGATAAGAATTTTCCAGTCAAAGCATCCGCTTCTTTTAATTGTTGAGGGGACATTGAATCTATGTTTTGGCTTCTTAACCTGGCGATTTCTGTCATGGTTTTGTTCTCAAACTTCATTTCTCCCTTGACAGCCTGAACCGCTTGAGTTATAAGGTCTAATCTTTTCTTTAAGGCAACTTGAATCTGCTTGAAGTTTGATTCAATGCCATTCTTCAATATTACAAATCTGTTGTAGACAGCAACTACATATATAAGCAGGAGCACGACAACAGCTCCGATTATCCATCCTATCATACAAGCACCTCTTAATCATTATTTTTATACGAATGCTTAAAATCAAAATATTTAAATATGTTTCTGTTTTTAGTTAGGTAATGAGTTTGCAGCAATTCTTTGGAGAGCACGAACAGCTTAGTGTTGGAATTATGGTTCTCCTATTCTTTATAATTGCATGGAGTGCGGCAGGAAGCTACTATGGGTTTTTTGGTCCTCATTATAAGAGCATAAATGTGGGCTATGAGAGAGTAAATAATTCTCTCCTTGTTCATGAAGTCATGTTAGTAATGCCCAAAGGTAATGATGGTCAAGTAGTTTATAGGTCTTTTTCAGAGCCAATATGCTTGGATTCTTCCTGCAATATACATATCTTGAAGGTTAATTGTGAGGTTGGGACGCCTTACTTTGCCAAGCATAAATCCGCCCCCATAAATCCAAAAACAGGGCTTAAATATAACATCCTTCCCTCAGTGGAATCTAAAATCTACTCAAATGAAGTTGGTTGTTTCCTTAACTCATCAACATATGCAGATATTAAGGAAGAGAATTTAACTGTTGTGTATGCTGTTCCAATGGCTCATGTGATAAAAAATCATTATGTCCATTATTTATTTACTGAAGAGCATATGCCTATTTCTAAGCTAAATGTTAACGGTTTGAATGGGAAATCAGCTAAGAGTTTTATTCCAAAAGATACTGTTGTTGCCATTGATGTAAAAACAGGGAGAATTAAGTCAAGAGGAATTCCCTTATTCGTTGGGTTCCTTCTTGTTTTCTTATTCAGCGCGATTCCTTATGTGATATGGTATTATCTCGGCAAAGAGAAAGATGTTCTCGTGCCTGAATATCTTCACACAATTCCAGATTCTAAGTTGGAGCCTTGGCAGGTTGATGTGCTGACCAACGGCTCATTTAAGATTTCAAAGTATGGCATAGCAAGTATACTGTTAGAACTTTATGTTAATCATGTCTTAAAGTTTAAAGAAGAAAAGAAATTAGGACTGTTCAAAAAGAGAATGTTCTTAATAAATAAGCAGGCATCTTTAGGTAATTTATCCAACAAAGCCAAACAATTTTATAATCTCATTAAAGAGTGGAAGTTTAAAGAGGATGAGAATTACATTTATTGTTCTGTGCCAAACAGCCAGCAGGAAATTAAGAACATTATTGAATGGCAGGATGTTAATTCATTCGTTAACAGAATAATATCCAGAGGAGGATTTTATGTTATGACTGGAGTAGGATTCTTGCTGGTTTTTATTGCTCCAGCATTTGTCCCATTGAGCTTCATTGGTTATATTGCTTTGTTCTCAGTTTTATTCCTTGTCTTCTTAATGAGCACGGTATTCAGCCGATTTAAAGATGACAATTACAAAGAATATCTTGAGTGGCTCGCATTCAAGAGGATGCTTATGGACTTCGCCCAAATTCAAAAATACTTCAAGGAGGATTATCAGCAGTGGAAATCTTGGCTTGTGTATGCAACTGCTTTGGGCGCAGCTAAAAATCTCATAAAGGCAATGAAAGAGCTTAAACTCCTGCCACAGCAGGACTTTGATGATTTGTCATATGCGCAGGTTACAGCGCTCCTGCTTGCGAATGATTTGTATTCAATAGGCAACCCATCCTCATCCGGAGCTGGAGGCGTAGTTGGTGCTGGCGGCGGCTTTGGAGGCGGCGGTGGAGGGATGAGATAATTGCCTTATTTAGGTAAGTGAAAATGAGTGAGTATACAATATAACATTCTTCTTATCTTTTATTTTCCTTATTCTTGTGTTATAAACTATGAACATCCTCATGTAAAGAATTTGAAGCTTATTGGTTTAATGACACTAACCTTATGCGTTGTATAATGTTGAAAGTTAGAAAATATTAAATAGTAAACCTTACTACCACTATTTATGAGTAATGACTTTTTGTACAGCATGATTAAAGATGTTGTGGGGGTCATCCTTAGTCCCAATGCGAGGCATATTGTCGTTAGAGATTTTGCGCTTTCAATACTTCTCTTTAATAAGAGGAGAGAATTTAAGAGGAGTCTTAAGTCAAATATTAATCCGAATGATGAAGTTCTTTTTGAGACGCACACTCACTTATACAACGAGTTCCATAATAATTATGGAAAAGATAAAATTGACAAATTCTTAGAGGACATCATCGAGAAGGATATTGGTATAATTGCTCTTACAGACCACGGAAGCGACAAACTTTTTTATGAACTTTCAAAGCTTAATAATATGAGTAAGAATTATGAGATTCTTGCTGGAGAAAGAAGCATACTTGTTGAGTCTTTAAATGATTCAAATCAGAAATTGTTAATCTTAAAGGGTCAAGAATACTCTGACGGTTCTCATGTGGGATTAATTGGTTATAAAGGTCAAATTAAGAGAGGGCTTTCGTATAAGAACGCAATTAAAGAAGCTCACAGGAAAGATGGTTTTGCGGTGGCTTTCCATCCATTATTTTTTAGGGGGATTTTAAGCGATAGATGGGTTAAGAAGAGGAGAAGTCCTGTTGACCTTTCAAAACTTACCGAATTAGTTGAAGAACTGGTTGAGGAGCCATTTGATTTTTATGAACTCAATGGCAGACTGCCTTACTTTCTAAAAATTGAGAATGTGTTGTTGTATTCAGTTCTTAAAGACAAAGTTAATCTCTCCGCAGGCTCTGATGCTCATTCTATAAAAGAGTTGGGTAAGATGGGAGTTCTAATTAAGATAGATGATTTCAAAAAGATACTCTCTTCAAAAGAACCTGTTAATAAACTTTACAGAACTCTTAAGGATGAGAATTATAAACTTCTCATTGGGTAAATGTTGTTAATATTTTTAAATCCTGAGGGACTGCTAACCTCATGAGTGAGATAAAATTATTGCTTCATACTTGTTGCGCTCCTTGTTTGATAGGAACTTTGAGCAGGCTTCCCAAAACATACGAACCAATAATCTATTTCTACAATCCGAACATACATCCAAAGGAGGAGTACATCAGAAGGAGGGATGAAGCTAAGAAGTTCTGTGGGGACAAGGGCCTCGCTTTTATCGAGGGTGAATATGATGTTGAGAAATGGTTTGAGGCAATTAAGAATGTTAAAAATTATGCTACTGAACCAGAAGGGGGAAAAAGGTGCGAGGAATGCTTCAGAATAAGGCTTGAAAGAACAGCAATCAAAGCGGTTAGTATGAAAATAAAGTTTTTTACAACAACTTTAACACTTGGAGAAAATAAAAATGCTCAAGTGATAAACAAGCTTGGTAAGAGCATTGGCGAAAAGTACAACCTCTTCTTCCTGCAGGCGGATTTTAAGAAAAGAAATGGTTACAATAAAAGTGTTGAGGAAAGTAAGAAGCTTGGCATTTACAGGCAGACATACTGCGGTTGCGTCTATTCAATGAGAACTAATGAATGGGCAGACATTGAAAAGAGTTATGAAAACGAAAAACTTAAATAATACTTGCTACTCATTAGTGATAATATAAATTTAATCTTGGGGATTATTATGGCAACATATGCAGATTTTAATAGAAATTCAACTGAATTTTGCATAAGCACTCCTTTTGCTGATTCAGAATTAGAAAGAGTTCTTCGCCTTGCTAATACAGTAGCTTATTATAATCTTAAAGGTTATTATGAAGTTATTAAAGATAAGGTTAATGATGATAATAAAATAAGGTATGTTTCTGGTCTAGAAGAAATAATCAATAAAGACGATATCTTAAAGGAAGGTTTTGTT
>WAPY01000101.1 GCA_015520525.1 Candidatus Woesearchaeota archaeon | reverse complement strand
GGAGTTTGGAAAAAGTAGATGTTGAGTTTTTAAGGTCAAGTTTAGAATCAAAATTAAGAGATGATGATACAGTCTGTGAAGAGTTTGGCCTACTGCTAAAGAATAGATTTTTTAAGAGATTCAAAAAGAAGAATATTCATAAGAGTTTTATTATAGAACTTAAAGAAAAAGGCAAACTTCCAGATTATTGCCCCTCAAAAGAAGAAATTTTTGATGACCTTTATAGAGTGTTAACCTTTTCTATAAATGAAAGCTTAAAGAAATTATTTGAGAAGGTTGATACAACTTTTTATAATAAAGATAAAACTAAAATTAACAAGTTTAAGGTTGAAATTCGTGAAGAAACAGGTTATGAAACTAATTGGGTGAGCATTGTATTTCCTAAGCAGGAAGAAGCAGAAACTCCATATGAAAAGAAATCTCCTTTCTTTATAAGATTACAGTCCAAGAAGCCAATTTACTTTCCAAATACTTGGGAGGAATACCCTAATTTATTGAAGATATTTGATTATATAAGAGGAACATATCATCCTACAATAAGAAAAGAAGGGCAGGATGTACTCTTAGGTTTCTCTAAAATTGAAGTTATAAACGGTCCAGTTTTTAAAAGATGGGATAAATGGTTTTATAGGATTCCTAAAAATCTAAATCAAATCTCCTGAAGAAGTATATTTATTTTAAGAATATATAACTACTTTTATAACAAAAATTTTATATAGAAGTCGTTACCTCTGCCGAGAGATGAATAACAATAGAGATTCACTTAAGAATATTTTAAGGAGAGAAGGTCTTTCAAGAGATAACAGCCCTATTTTGCATGTTAAAAGAAATGGAAAGTTAGATGTACTTAAGAGGTACGCCACTCTTCAGATTATTGAGAAAAGCATGCCAGAAGAAACTTATTCTCTCTACTTTCCTTATATAAAAACGATTGAACAGAAAGAGTTAGAGAAAGCAATCAACAAGGTTTCGTCATTAATAACTGGCAAGTATTTTATTGCTACGAAATTAGGCAAAGGCGAAAAGAAGACTTATCTTGTAGTAAACCGCATGGTCAAAAAGCTCGGTGTTCTTGGCCAACAGATTGGATTCAAGTTTGAGAAATATGAGATAGTAACAAATAAAAAGAAAAGAAAAAAGAATAAATAAGTAGGATGAAAAAAGAGTTTAAGAATAATTGTGGAAGAATTCTTAGAGCCTCAATACAAAAGTGAAGCAACAATAAGCAAGGGCATATTTGGAGTGTATCTTGTTGAATTTAAATATGTTGATAGAAGAAGAATTTCTCCTATTATTTTTGGAGTAGAAAATGGAATTGCAAATCTTATAGAGCGCAATATTAAAGAAGAGTATAAAACCTTAAAGTATTCTTTCAAAAGGCCTGATTTAGAGGGAAAAGATCTTAGTGCTGTGTTGACTGTTACATCCCCAGAAAAAGTTAAGATAAAAATACTAACAGATAACAAGAGAATTGAACTGGAGATAAATTCAAATAGCAATGGAGACAACAAAGGATTAACTGAGAGTCTTAAGAAAACTCTTAATAGTCTGATAGGAGATTATAAAATTGTCAGACTCATCGATGATGTAAACAAGAAGGTTTACAGACTTGCTAAAGTGAAAGAGTTGGAAGTCTGTTATTCTGTTATAGACTAATTTTTCTTTTTACTCTTTTTTGTTGATTTCTTCTTGCTTGTTGTCTTTTTAGCTTTGCCATTAGACTTGCTCTTCTTAGAATTCTTACTGTTGCTTGGTTTCCTGCTTTTCTTAACTTTAATTTTCTTCTTAGCTTTACTTGTTTTTTTCTCCTTAACTTTCTTCGCTTTCTTTTTCATCGCTTTCTTCTTTTCCTTCTCTTTAAGCTTCCTCTCTTTTTCTTTCTCTTCCCTCTCAAGTCTCTCCTTTTCTTTCTTTATCTTCACCTTTTGGGATTTTTCAAACTCCTTCTCTGCCTTGTCAAACTCTTCTATTTCTTTAGTTAATTTTGCAATCTCCTCTTTCAAGTGAGCTATTGTTCTTGAGTTGTCGTTCGGCACTAACAAGGCTCCGCACTCAGGACATTTAAAGTCAAATTCAACCGCCTGTGAGAAATCCAACCTTACACAGCCGTTGGGGCAGAGGTAAAACTCGTTGTTCTCCTCTTGTTCCAAACGCTCCTTAAGCTTTTGAAGTTTCTTAACTCTCAAGTCTCTGTACAAGAACCAGACTCTCGAAGGAATAAAAGTCCAGTAATAAATATACCAACCTCTCTTTTTGTCCTTCTTCCTCTTAAACCTGACCAAGCCCGCCTCCCAAAGCTTGTAAAGTTTTCTCCTCAACTCTCTTATGTCTATGTTGAGCTCATCGGCAATTATAAACTCTGAAACATTCTCTCTGCCGTCCAAGTCTAATATTATGGGGACGCAGTCTTCGCCGGCGACTTTAGAAACAACATCCTTAATCATGGATTTAGTTACTTTCAACATAAAATATCATCCTCTGCTTACATGCTCAATCCACTTCTTAAGACACTCGAGGCTACAAAAGTATTTCACATCTTCCTTGTTCTTAATCTTCCAGAACAGAGTCAAAGTAAAATGGTCTTCTTTAGGATCTATCTCCTTGCCGCAAAAAGCGCACTTCATCTTCTTGTTCTCTTTCCAAACCTTCTTACTGCCTTTGCTTATTGTTTGAAAGTATTTCATAATTATCCGCCCTTGTAAACCAGTATTCAGAACACTACATTTTAAATCATTAGCATTTATAAATTTTTTGCTTTCCATTCCGGAGTTTATGGAAAAACTTAAATATGCGGAATTATTCATTTTAAAGCATGAGCAAGCAAGCAGGAATTTCTATATCTTTAGCAGCCCTCTTTGCAATAATTATATTGGTTTTCGGAATATTCATATTCTCAAAGCTGATGAACACCACAAGAAGCGCTGTTTCAGAAGCTCAGATTCAACAGTTCAAGACAACCTTACACTCTGACTTAGAGACTTTAAGCAGTCAAAGGGAAGCATCTCAAGACAAAGCCCTTCCTGTTGCTGAACAAGTTCGCGCCGTGTGCTTTGTCGGTTCAAACGCAAGCTCATTCTGTGAGGATGTGCCGGCAACTGATATTTACTATGATTATGAGAAATCAATATGCAACTTTTTAAAGATAAGCAAGTATGAATCAAAAGATAATGTCTTCTTTTTCCCTCAAAACACACACTTTTATGTTGACGGAATCCATGTTAAAAATATATTGTGCATTCCATCATCAGAGTCAAGTATTAAACTTCATATCAGCGTAAGCAGAGGAAAAGCCTTAATTGAAGAATATAATCCTTACGAGAAAATCAAGAAGAATAACCCATTTATTGAACCTAAGAAACTAAAACAGCCGTGCTCATCAACTGATGATTGCGAGGCGGGATTAACCTGCCAGAATCACATATGCGTTTCATGCACCTCAAATGAGAACTGCTCTGATAATGAAATTTGTTCCAATGGAGAATGCACTGAGATAGTTTGCTCTGGTAATGTTCCCATAAACTCTTACTCATGCGACGGAGAGAATATAACCTTCTGCAATCTAACAAGCCCTCATAATGTTACACTTGAAGAGGTAAAGAATTGCTCAAAATCAAACAACATATGCGATAAAGGAACATGCACTGACAAAATTCTCCCTGAATGTTTCTCTGGAAGTGGCTGGACATACTTTTCATTATCAACTGGAAACTTCAACTCAACAACATTCAAATCGACAGATTCAGTTCCATGCTCAGTGTTAAATCCTGATGAGATTGGCAACATAACCTGCGACAATGGAAACATAGACACTTCCCAATGTAAGAAAGATTATATGGAGATTCCCCTTTTGAAAGAACCTGCAGTTATCATAGGACAAACTGAAACTACACATAATCACCATATGAGAACTTCTTATTATCTTTTTGTGATTTACACGAATGGAACAAGGAAAATGTACAAGTTAGGAAACTTCTCAGATAGGAAGAAAGAATTATTTTACAATGGGAACTGGCCTTCAAACGGCCAAGCTAAAATAAGGATAACTTATTCACACAAGAAGAACTGCAAATTAAATAACTGGTGGACTTGTTGGGGTATGAGAGGAAGGAACAAGATTAAAGAGATAAAACTTACTTATGGAAGTTCAGATGAGAAGGATTGGTTGAATAAATACTTCTGCGGTGCTGATGGAAAAACAGCATGCTCTGATAAAAAGGTTAGCACAGCATCAACAAAGGACAAATTATGTCTTAAACAGGATTATACTTGCTATGAAGTTGACATTAATGAGGATTGCCTCAATGAAGAAAGCAGTTGTTCAGATGAGTCAAACTATGAAACTAACTCAGGAGAGCTTCTTATTTCTAATGAGCAGTCATCATTCTTACCTTACATTACTATAGAGGGTCACACTGTTTTCCTTGGAAGATTAGGGGATCAAACAAGGATATCCAAATTCTGCTGTTCTGGATCAAGCAGTAGTTCTTCAACAACAAGCTCTGGAGGACCAATAGTTAACATCACTTCTCCTGATGAACGTGATCTAACTAATGGCACAAGTCAAACAATCCACTGGGAATTTATTGGTGATGATAGCAACCTCAAGTATTTCAACATCTGGTTTAACTCAAGTCAGGAAAAAGCAAATATTTCCACAAAGGTAACTAATAATCAAGTTACTTGGACTCCCCAATTCAACGATGTTCCTGTAGACATTACCATCCATGTTGATGCGATCAACGAATCAGGAAGTAAGATTGCAACGGGAGAAAGGGAGTATCGGATCGTTAAGCCAACTCCAAAAAAACACAAAGACAATAGCTTAGCTGATCCAAACTGTGCCATTTGGATGTTTAACGGCTCATCAAAAGGCATAATTCAAGTTAAAGTTGGAGATAAAATATTAGGTTACAATTTAACAAGCAGAAAAATTGTTCCCGCAACTGTGCTGGCGACAATTAGGCACAACAATACAGAAGTAGTTTATAACATCAAACTGGAAGGCGGTAAAACAATAAGTGTTACTGGAGATCATAAGATTTTCATTGCTCACCCTTACATTCTCAGTTATCCTTCAAGCACCCCTACTACTTACACTTTTATCAATATCCCTCCCGCTGTGGAAGCTAAAGATTTAAAGGTTAATGATTATGTTTTAACATTTAACAATAAGCGTAAGAAATTGGAAGATTCACGAATTATTCACATTTCTAAATATAATCTTACTCAGACATATTATAACTTGGAGACAACCACCCACAACTTCTTCGCCGATGGAATCCTTGTGCATAATGCAAATCTTGTAGGCAATAATGAGTCTTGTTTTGTTGAGCTTACTAATGTCATGACTCCTTATGGAACTATGAATATAGAGGATGTAAGACCTGGCTCACTTGTTTTAACAACTAAAGGGTTTGAGGTTGTTTCATCTGTTGAGCATAAAAAAGCTTATGTTGTTTATAGAATCATAACAGATGGTGGGATTTTAGAAGCAACAGGTAATCATCCATTGCTTTCTACTGCTGGCTGGGTTAGAGTGGCAAACTTAAAGAAAGGAATGACATTAATTGGCAAGAGGGGAGTTTCGTACAAAATAAGAAGTATTAAAACCTTGTTCAATCCAAATAAGTTTAATGTTTATATGGTCTTTACCAATGAAGGGGATCCTATATTTGTCAATAACTTCACAGCTACTCAGTAAAAAAGAAGTTTAAGGGTCCTCATAAGGAACCTTACTTATCATATCTGTCTTACTTGTTCCATAAATTATTTTACTCATTGATGCGTTCTCCCACTTCTTCTCTTCACTTTTCCTAAACTCCATAAGTCCACTGTTCACTTTATAAGATTCTTGATACATGGGGTTGATAACTGCTCCTAAGAACCCATTCTTTCCAGCAGGTTCCAACATACCAGCAAAACCTTTAGCTTCAATGAGTTTTAGCAGCCCAGGAATATATTTACTTTTTGGATAAAAACTAATAAACTGACTATAAGCTGCAGAGTTAACATACAGGTTCTTATTTAAAAGAACAGGTCCAAATATATCTGCATCCGCTCTGTGAGTATAATCATTTGAAGAACCCGTGTACACTTCTAAATTTGGCAGTCCAACTGTGTCTGCTATTGTTGCTTTTAACTGATTAAATCCGTGAGGGGAAGGAGGCTTAAACAGTAAATTTTCTGCAATCTTTTTAAGTTCGTCAGTTGTGAATTTAACAAGATTTACTGCTATCTCCAGCTTTGAAACCATCCATTTCTTTATTTTTGTGTAATCAACATTTTGGATCATAGAGCCCCAAGGTAAACCCTGCCAAACTTTTCCTTCCCAACCAGGAGTTTTCGGTCCCTGGCTTGTGGCCCAATGTATACTTGCCAAAGAATGTTCCAATGTAAAAAAATCATACTTTTCTGGAGGACTCCGCCTCATTAAATTCCTTGCTCCTCCCTCAAGAGGTTGTCCGCTTATGTTTTCTAAATTATTGAATATTTCTTTTGCATGATCAACCCATCCGAAGGATTTATCAAGAACATCTTTGTAAGAATCTCCTTCACTAATAAGAGTAGCTCCAATCTCTTGGTCCTCATGAACTAGGGATATTAAAGTCATTAATTCTCCAATGCTCATTTTCTCTAGGTTGGTGCTTATGATTGGGCTTCCGTCCGAACTCTTCATCTGTTGCCTCTGCTGCTCACCCCACGCTTGGTACTTAATATGCTCTATCGCCAAGTTCACAACCTCATCCATAACAACAGGCTTTCCCGCCTTCTCATCCTCCTTCAACGCCTGCTCATTACTCAAAAACTTACCCAAATAATCAGTAAAAGCAAAGAACATCTTAGGATGGGACTTAATAACACTCATCAACTCCTCATCATTAAGAGCTTTATTATAAACAGAAAACATCAAATCAGCAGCATTATACTTCCCAAGCTTAAAATCAACCATTTGATTAATAGCTTCCTTAAAAGGAGTTGACTCAACCTCAGTAACATTCATACCAGGAACTTCAGAATTAACAGCAGAATAAACAAGATTAACAAAATCCTTCGCCTCACTCAACTTACCAGTTTTAACCAACTCCTGAAGTTGAGTGCTCTGAGCCAACACCTTATTAATAGGGTTCTCACCGAAGACGCTGTTCAAAGCTGCTAAGGAAAGAATCCTCGGAGAATCAGGATCACTCGCATCAAAATGATTAACAAGTGTATCAATTGTTATGTTATCCTTAAAAGCCCTATTATCCAACATATCAAACAATTCCTTATTAATCCCCTTAACCATACTAATTATACTATCCTTATCCGACTTCACATAACCAAGCTCAACCGCCTCAAGAACACCAGCAACAACCGTCTTCTCATAATTCGTAGTGCCGTACTTCTCATTAAAATTATCATCAACCAACTTCATCACAAAATCATAAATACTATTCTGAATTTGATCAGCAGGAGCTATACTATCATGACCCAACGACTTATACAATCTCAACGCCTGCCTATCAGTAAGAGAACTCGTAATATTAAACGGAGTGTTAGGATTAAAACCCAAGAAAACATTCGCCTCAAGACTCAAACCATTCTTAGGACTATAATTCTTCGGATCAACATTAAACTTCTTAGCCCAATCATAAACCTCCCCATCAGTAACAAGCTCATGCTTCGAAAAAGTATACTTATCATTAGGATTAGAACCAAACTCCTTCTCCACCTTAAAAATAAGCCCATCACCATCAGCATCAGAATTAAAATCAATCTCCTTATGATCAACAGTAGTATATGTTGTTTTAACAAGATCAAAACTTGCTTTCCTACCCATAGGATCATTAGGATCCCAACTAACTGTAGCTCCTAACTGCTCAGCAAGCCATCTGAAAGGCAAATAAGCTCTATTATACTTTGGATCAATGAAAGGAGCAGAATCCAAACCAATCTTAACACCGTCAACAACAGCATACTTCTTACCAATCCACAACTCAATAAGCTTATCAGCAGTACTCAAAGTAACCTTCCTCTCTTTAGCATCCCACTTAACTTTATAACCCAAATTCTCAGCAATAAACCTAACAGGAACATAAGTCCTACCTGGAGGAACAACAATCTCCGGAGGAGCATCAAGAGTAGTCTCAACACCATTAACTAAAGCATAAGTCTTACCAATAAAAACACTAACCTTCCTCTCAATAGTATGAGGAACATGATCAGTTTTAGTGATTAAAGCAGAATCCGGCTGATTACTCTTAAGATACCAACTCTTATCCGGCTTAACACTCACAACAGGACCCAACAAATCATCAATACTAACACCACCCTTAACAACAGCATTACTTGAAATATTCAAAACAGAATTATCAGAACCCTTAGCATACTGAATAACAGGCAAAACAGACGCGGAACTTCGAGCAACAACATCAGAATGAGGAGCACTTAACAACGCAGAAAAACCCACAATAACCCCCGCAACAAAACCAACCGACCTCCTGAAAAAAGGAGAACCAAAAACACTAAGATTATTATTAACCTGCTCCTCCAAAGGAACATTACGAGGAGAAGACTCCCTCTTAAACAAAGACTCAATAACTTTCCTATCTCTCTCAGTAAGACCATTCTCATCAGGAACATCATACTTCTCCCTCAACCTCTCAACAGCTTCCTTCCCAGTCTCGAAATGACGAGAAAAAGGATTCTCACGACTCTTCCTTTGCTTATTAAGAAACTTCCTCTCACCAACAGACAACTGAGCTTTCATAAAACCTCACTAACCACAACAATAACAAAAGTAATATATAAACCTTTCGGTAATTAACTACTGGATGATAACAATTCACTTAAATATAAACTTATCAACCTTATCTTCAGCCCTCTTTCTTTCCAACTGATGCTTCTTTAAGAATCTGTTTATCTTATCAATAAGAATGCTCTTCAACTCACCGGTCAAGAGCTCTCCTGACAAGTAACTCTGTCTTATCTCTTCAAGCTTTTTATCATTTGGCTCAAAGAACATTCTCAAATATTGGTAGGAAACATCAATGTCGGGATTGCCTCCTTTTTCCCTATGCTCTCTAAGCGTCGCCCTGCCTCCAGAGAAAGCGTACTTCTTAATCTTCATCTCCACAACTTCAGGAGTGTCCGTCATATAAATTGCCTGCTCTTCTCCTTTTGATGAGGACATTTTTCCATTAACACCTGATAAGGGAGGCAAAAACAAGCATTGTATTGACGCAGGTTTATAATAACCAAGCTTTGGCAGTATATCCCTTGTCAACCTAAAGTGTGGGTCTTGGTCTATGGCGTGAGGTATTAAACAGGGAATATTCTTACCTTTGAGAACGGAGGGTAAGAAGGCAGGAACCGCCTGCATACTCGTGTAGAATATACTTCCTATATTTGTTTGGTTTGTAAAGCCGAAGGTTGATTTTACCATTGAAAAATTGATTTTTTTGGCAACCTTGCACGCTTCCTTATACATTAAGCCAGCGTGCTTAGTATCTATTAAAAAGTGCGTTCTTTTAGGGTCAAATCCTAAAGCAATAACATCTAACATGTTATCATGCAGGTAATTCTGAACTTCTTCAAAACTGAGCTCCTGCTTGAACAGGAATTTTTCCTCATCTGGAAATTGAAACCAAAGCTCTGTTTTAAACTTGTCCTGAAGCCATTTTGTAAAAATCCAGGGCATAACATGGCCTAAGTGAATCTTGCCCGAAGGCGACCTTCCAGTGTATAAGAAGAATTTGTTGCCCTTCTCATACTCGTCAAGGAGCCAGTTTAAATCCCTGCCCGCAAAAAATATTCTTCTGCGAAGCATAAAATGAAGTTCGCCTGTGTGCCTTTTTATTCTCTCAAGTAAAGAATCGTCTATTTTATCGACGCCAAACTCCTTTATTAATTTGTCATAATTTATGTTCCCTCTGACCTCCCAGGGAGTTACTTTCTGAACCATCCTAAGAGTCAAATATTCTAAACTTATAAATTTTCTGTTTTAAAAATCCGAAAATAATCCGGTTT
>WAPY01000100.1 GCA_015520525.1 Candidatus Woesearchaeota archaeon | reverse complement strand
GCATAGGAGAATTAAGATTTAAATTTTTAGTCAGCACAGACAACAACAGAACAATAAATAAGCATCTAAATGTAAAAGAAGAATTCTTAAATGAACTAATTGTTCATGTGAAAAGAAAAGAGAGAAATGTTAAATTATACTTAATGAAGAGTAAAGAAGGCTGGCCCAACTTTATATGGGTTCTTCCTTACAAAAAAACGACAAAAATAACCTTCGGATTCAACAATTATAATGACAAGGAGAAGATTGAAAGGTATGCATCAATATTTCTAGAGAACAACTTCCCTGGACAAATAATCAACGGCAGAATAATAAGGATAAGAAAAAACTTCTCAGGCTACAAGAGAGGGAATATAATTACAATAGCAGACTCCGCGGGAACCGCCTGCAACGCCACAGGAGAAAAGAATTACTATTTCATAAGAGACAGCGAGCTGATACTTGACATAATCAAAGGAGTTGTTGATGAAAGAACAACAAGGGATAAAAAATTATGTGAATTACTGAGCAAGAATTTAAAACTCAGAAGAGTTACATATGACGATTTAATGAATTTAAAAACTATCTTTTCTATGTATTAACAATCAACCGGAATAAAGCAAAATTCTAAATGCTGATTAATTTAAATCCTTAAATTAAATATAATACATGCTCGTCATTTTAATCTTGCTTATGGGTATTATGGTGGGAACAATAACCGGCTTAATACCCGGAATACACATAAACACCTTAGCTATACTTCTTGTAATTTTATCAAAGCACATAAGACTCGACCCAACTAAAGAAACCATTTTAATAATGAGCGTGGCAACAGCACACTTAATATTTGATCTAATTCCTTCTACTCTACTGGGGGTTCCCGACGAGAGAACCGCGCTTATGGTCCTGCCAAACCACAGGTTAGTTATGAAAGGCTTAGGATTGAGGGCAATAAACAAGAGCTTGCTGACCATTGATTTTATCATATTAACCTCTTTCTTAATCCTACCTCTAAGCGTAAAGATGTTGAGCAGTTTGTACAAGAATCTCAGCAAGTATACAATATTACTGTTAGTGTTAATGTCTATCTTAATAATTGTAAATGCTCAGGATAAAAATTCAAAATTCTGGTCTCTTATAATATTCTTACTAAGCGGAGTTTTGGGAATGATAACATTGAACATGCCGTTTTTAAAAGAACCTTTGCTTCCTATGTTCTCCGGACTATTTGGAGCAAGCTTAATTATTGAAAGCCTGCTTACAAACACAGAAATTCCTCCTCAGATAAATGAGAAGAGCACACAAATAAAAATTACAAACGGATTAAAAGGGTTCGCTTCAGGAATACTAACCGCCTTATTTCCAGCAATAAGCACATCACAAGTCGTGTCAGTCTTTAAAAATAAAAACCCTGAAGATTTTATTGAGAAAGCATCAGGAACCAGCGCATCAAACTTTACCATGACTGCGATAGGAGCCTTTGCCATACAAAAGTACAGAAGCGGAGTGATGATATTAATCTCAAGGGAAGCAATAATAGATTATTCAACACTTGTAATTATTTTGATCACTATACTTATAAGTGCGGGCGCAGCAACAGGCACTGTTCTTAAATTAGAAGGCAGGATAACTAAAATACTCAGGAGAATAAATTATCAGAAGTTAAACATTTTTATTTTATTCATAATAGCATTCATAGTTATCCTAAGCAGTGGAGCATTAGGTCTGTTCGTTTTAATAGTTAGCACTGCGTTGGGAGTTCTAACTCAAGAACTTGGCGTTAGGAAAAGTTCCTGCATGGGAGCGTTGATGATACCAATAGTATTAAATTCACTTTAAGGAAGTTCAAACATAGCCCCTTTCTTATTAACAAATATAACCTGTTTATCCTCATCTAGAGGAAGTTTTGCCTGCAACCCCGGAAAAGCAATATTCAGATTATGCCCAATATTTCTTAGAGAAGTTATGTAAGTATCAATTCTTTTAAGGTTATTATTCTTCACATACTCAGGTCCCAAGGCGTACATCGCCAGATTAAGAGCACCTTTTTTACCCAACAAATTCTGAGGGCTATGCATTAATACTACAATCGGCCACTCATTATATGCAAAAGATAATGTTACTAAGGAAGCTAAATCATCAAGAGAAAAATGCTTCGCACTTACTTGAACATCTGGGAACAATTTATTAGCACCAGCAAAGATAATTCTCGAATCTTTAATCAAAGAACCAAATCTAGATGAAAGAGAAGCATTTATTACAGTATCTGTTAAATAACTTACCTTATTAAAGTAAACTCTAACAAGCTTCTTTTTTCTTCCTTTTGCCCTCCCACCTTTATCATTCCATTTTAACATTAACTCATTTTCTAAATGCTTATTGATTTTTTCCTCTAAAGTACTTGCCTCTTCTCTTGAATGCGGAAAATTCGTATTAAAAGTATTTTTGACATAATCAAACAGGAGTTTACCATTTTTTTCTTTTTTACTCTTCAAATAATCATTTAATCCCGCCGGATTAACCGAGACATTCACAACTGCACTTTCTAAAACTGGAAGGGAATGATCTCCAAAGGTTTGCTGGAGTTCAACCCCGTTAAGTCGATTCTGAAAGAAAGATCTTAGAGATGAGAAAGTTCCCTCAGTAATCTGCTCTAATGGACTTTCTTCTTTACCGCTTACTTCAAAATTAAAATTCCCACTTTGTTCATAAAAGTACTTAACAATTTTCCCTTGCTCATTAGAACGATTCTGCTTATAATCAACAGGATCCAGGGGAGAGCTTATTTCCCAAACCTCAAAGGTAGTGCGATATTTCCCAGTATAACGATAAGCTGAAAGAGCATGCTCAAAATACTCATGAGTTCCTTCAGGTGCAATTAAGACAGGATGATAAGAATTCACTCCAACAACCGACTGAAAAAGATTTCCCCAATTTATATGATCTGGATGCAAATGAGATATAACAACATAAAAAGGAACTTTCTGAGGGATATATTCCGAATATTTTAGATTTACAGCAAAATCAAGAAACATGTCGAAAGTTTTACCTCCCCATTCAACACCATAATGAAGTGCTGAATTCTCTTCTCCATGACCTGATCCCAGGACAGTTATCTTAGGACCTCGATAAAATTTCTTCCGTCGTGACATAAACAACAAGCATACGGAGGAAGTATAAAAACTTTTCTATATTTCACTACTCTTATGTGTCGAAACTTTCATTCGTGAGTTGGCAAGGATAAATCAAAAAATTTTTAAATAGCAGGCAAGCCCTACAAATACTATATTAAATATTATAAGTAGGGTGAAGGGTATGAAAGCGACAATCGTCAATTTTAGAATGGCAAGGCATCATGTTAAAGGGAATCACATGATAATTAACATAGAAGGAGTTAATTCTAGAGAAGAAGCTCAGAAGTTAATAGATAAAACAGTAGTTTGGAGAACTCCCGGAGCAAAGGGGAGGGAGATAAAAGGAGTAATCAAAGCAGCGCACGGCAACAACGGAGCTGTGAGAGTTGTTTTTGAAAAAGGCATGCCCGGCCAAGCTATAGGAACAGAAGTGATCATAGAATAATTGCGAAATTTTTTATTTAAACTTTAAAAAAAAATAAACCTACTTTTCTATTAATGACAGAAGAGATTGAAGCTTTAATTGATTTTGGATTAAACCAGAAGGAAGCAGAGATATACATAGAGCTGAGTAAGAGAGCAAAGAGCGTTTGGGAACTCTCAAAATCAACAAAGTTGAGCAGGAGCTCCATATATCATATTCTTGAAAGACTAAAGATTAAAGGGATGATAAGCGAGATAAAAGAGAATAAAAGTACAAAGTTCAAGTCAATTGAGCCGGAAACAATAATTAAAAGAAGTGAGGAGATAACAGAAGAATTAAAGAATGCACTGCCTAAACTAAAATTTTGGAATGAAAACACAACAAAAGCAGAAATATTCATAGGAACAAGAGCATTCCTAAATCTGCTGAATAACTTCTTAGATAAAAAAGAGGACATACTAGTTTATGGAATACCGAAGAATGTTCCTAAAATTCTTAGAGGAGGAATAGACAGATTCCACAAGAAGAGAGTAAGTCTGAAGATTACAATGAAACACATATACAACTACGACGCAGCGAAGAGAATTAAATACCTAAACTCGTTAAAATACACGGAAGCAAGAGCGGTAAACGGCTTAAAAACTGAAGCAACAACGAACATATGTGGAGATGAAGTTCTGCTAACAATATGGAACAATCCCATATGGACAATAAGAATAACAAACAGAAAGATATCAGAAGCTCACAAGAAATACTTTAAATTCTTGTGGGGGATAGCAGGTTATCCTGAAAGCAGAGGAGAAACACCGAATTCGCCATAGGAAAAGAGAGTGTAATGAGTATCAGAGTATACTAAAGGATACATGACCAATGAAGTTATTGAGTGAGCAGGAAAGCCTACTTTGCTCCTGCCGACAAGGGAAAATTCATCCAAATTATAATGGAAGGAGCAAATATGTCTGAATGAGGACGATTTACATAACAGAGACACAAAACAAACTTTCTTATCGCAAGAAGCAGAGGAGCCTTTAATATGAACCAACGGATTATAATACAAAACATTTGAAACTCTGCCAGGTTTAAAAAGAGAATGCTTCGTGCTCGCAAGCAAACTGTTATCAACAACAATAAGAGAAGTAAGGTTCTCATTAAAAGAGTAAACCTTATTAAAGGAAGAATTAAAAGGATTCAATCTAAACTCAAATAAGCTCTTGCCCTTGTAGAAGAAAAGTTTTCCTCCAGATTTTGCTAAACCTCCAATATTGCACGGCAGAGCTTCTTTATCACAAGAGAATAAGGATCTAACACTTGGGGAATCTCCTTTAAGGTTAATATAAACTAAACCTGCTAAAGAATGAGAGAAGACATAAGAAGAATCATCAAGCTTAAGCATAGACGTTATTCTCCCATGCTTAAATCCACTCGCAAGGTAATCGTCAAAATTCAAATAATTGACTATCTTAATCTTATTAGGATTATTGTGAAAATAAAAAACCATTGAATTGCTATCATAAAGTACAGATGTATCTTGAGAAATAAACACGGACTTGTTCTTTAAGAACAAACTTCGATCCAAAAAATGAAAATTCGAATTAAACCCGGCCGAATCCTCCCTGCTTAAGTATAATTTAGATTTAAAGAGAGAATATTCTTTAGAAGAAGCCTCAACAGCTCGGGAAAGATTTATCTTATCCTCTAAAGACACCTTATTGGAAGGAGAGATTTTATTAAAATCAAAAGGCTCCGAACGGATTAAAAACAAAGGACTTTCTAACCTAACATCATTCGAATGATTAACCTTAACATTAAAATATGAAAACCAACCGTTAAAATGATTCACACTGCTGAGGAATTTGCTGTCAAATTTATTTGATATTTTTGAAAGAACACCATCAGGCATATAAACAGAAGCATTAACAAAAGAATTGCCATAGTTCTTGACAGCTTTGATATACTCAATTATTGCTGAAGAAGTGCTATTTTGAGTGTGCTCATTCGATGAGAGAACTTTTTGCGGCCAGCTCTTAACTAAATCAAACAAGGAGGCAACCTGATTCTTATCAAGAACATTCTCAAAGCGGTTATTGTAAGATAAAGCCAGAGATGATTTAATAAGAACGGCCTTTCCGTGGACGGAAGAGGTGCAGACTCTTATATGACTTAATGAATAATTGGCAAGGTTATACTCATTGGCTATTAGTTTTCTAAGCCGTATATTTTCTGTATGGACACCAATCACCTGATAAGGACTCACACCAGAAAGGTTAACAAATTCTTCAGCAAGATAATCAACAGGATTTGATGTCAATATAACAAATCCTTTGTATCCTTTAAGACTCAAAGCCATATTTTTTATGATTGGATAATTCCTCCTAAAACTATCAAAGCGGTTTGTTTTATGATCTTCTAGAGAAACAATTCCGGAGGTAATAATTATTATATCATAGTTAAGCAATGATGATAATATTGAATAATCTCTCTTTCCGTTGGAGTAAGGCCAGAACAACTGATTAAATTTATAATTTGAAAGCTCGAAATTCTCCTCCAAACTTGAAGATAAAGGTTTGGATGAAAGAAGCGAAACCTTATTTATTGGGATTGAAGATTCATCAACCAATGAATCCAAAGATTTAATCGTTGAACGAGCAACCCTACTGTTCGAAACAAAAAGAATGTTCAGACCAAAGGAAACATTCCTGCTTAAGTGATTCACCTCCTCTTCAAGCTGGGAAACAAGCATGTAAGGAAAATCTAAAAAAATATTTTTATAAATTACCGAGTAAAAACCGGAAATCCAACGCATTTAGACATAATTAAACAAGAAGTAAGTCATTAAACTCCTCATCATAAGACATGAACTTTTTTGACAGTCTTCTTAAAAATGAGTTGAACCATCTTTTATCTGAATCATTTACTGAGGATGTATTCAACCTCCCATAAAAATCTCTGGCAAGGTTAATGTTCTCTTCAATATCCGATGAGTCTGAAGAGGATAATATATTATGTATGCTCATCAAAATTTTATTCACAGAAGCACCATTATCAAAAACAATATCAGAAGTCAGGGAAATGTTTTTGTCCTTCTCTTTCCCAACACAGTTTATTTTACTTTTATTGTAATTGCTCAATCTTTTCTCAGCCAGACCTTTATACTCAGATATTATCCCAATAGCGAAATTGATTTTACCATTGAGATACTCAGAGAATCTTCTCCTTAAAGTCTTCTCTTTGCTTAAAAACAAAGAAGCATCAAGGAGATATTTTTTAAATTCATTCCGCCCTTCCAAAAAGGGGAATTTATTCTTAAAAACATCAATTGCCGACGAGAGATATTTATCGTGTTCTGATACTTCATCAAGCTCTGTTTTAATATCATGAATAAGATTCATTTTTTTATTATAATGAACAAGTATTTGATCAGCATAACTGCTTCCGTTATTCTTAGAATTTAAGATTTTAACATAATTATTAACAACTGAATTTAATGACAAATAAAAAATTTCAAGATTATTTAAAGCTTCCAAATCCCTCTTTAAATTGTAAGTCTTATTAAAATTAATGTTTATCAAATCCTCAAGGAGCTTATTGCCCTTGTTGATAAGATTGGAGCTTAATTTATCAATGTTCTGTTCAAGCTCAGAGAAATATTTCTTAACAATGGGGACATTAGTTAAATGATAACTGCGGAGTTGATTTGATAAAAGCTCGCGCTCTTTTAACAATCTAATAATAGACTGAACCTTTTTAACTCCCTCAGATTTATTATCATAAGAAGCTTTAAAATAAGAGAGTTCATCATCTTCCTTCTTTACTTCATCAATAAGTTCAGTCAGGTTATCATTTAAAGAAAGCAATTTACTCCTAAAAGAAGAGTCTTCTTTAATAAGTTGAATTTCATTATAAATTCTCTCAACGCGCTCAAATAATTTCTTGTCCAGCAATCTCTTTGATGATGTTTTCAGATTGTTGAGTTTTTTATACAGAGAAGAAAGAAGAGCATCAAAACTATCGACATTATCGCGGTCGTGATTAAAATAAAGAACAAGAACCTTATAAAAATTATTTTTCACCAGCTCAACAGCGGTTCCAACTCGTGATTTTGATTCCTCATAATTTGAAAAATCATTTACAATAGAACAAAGCGAATCATTACCGAAGCAACTTTTAACATCAGAGGATAAATGATCGCTCAAGGATGAGTTTAGCATGAGAGTTATCTTTTTAGATAAATAAATCAGCTCACTTATGTCCTGCTCTTTCTTCTCTTCAGCTGATAATTTTTTATACAACCCGCTAAATTCTTCTACTTCCTCAGAGAGAGCTCCTCTATAAGCATCCTTAAACTCTGATAAAAATTTTCTTGAATATTCAACAACCGCTTGTTTATCATAAACTACGCTTTTAATTTGGTCAGAATTCTTAATTAAATAAATAAAAGTATCAACAGCATGCTCAAGCTTGGGAATTGACGAACGAAGCTTGTCAAGACTATTAACCTCCTCTTTGAAGGCCTGATTCAAAAGGGCGTTTATAAAGAATTGATTGTTCATAATCCAACTTATTTTATCAACAAATTCCTTATTCTCGTTGGCATAATTATGAATAATATCCTCAACAGTTTCCTTTTTAAACAACCTGCGTAACATAATCCTCCTCCAAAATACGCAAAGAGGTTAATAAATCAGAGTAATTAGCCGTGTAAGGAAGATTCTTATTCTTCACAACTTTAATAAGAACTCTCTTCTCTAAAGAATTGAGGAGCTCGGACACGAAAGCCCCAGTCCAAGATTCATTAGAGTAAGAATCTACAAAACCTTGTATTTTATTAATAAATTTTCTTGTATAAAATAAGCGCTTAGATTCTCTTGACCTCCTGTTAATTTGAGATTTGAATATCTCAACCAGTTCTGCCTTGCTCGGTTTTTTGAACTCTAAAACTTTAAACCTCCCAGGCCTAACCAACGAAGAGTCAATCATGTCCAACTTATTGGTTGATGCTATAATAATTAATCCTTCTTCATGCTTTGGGCCGTCCAGATAGGAGTTAAGAACATTAACAAGAGATTCTCTTTCAACACTGTTGGTTGAGCCTCTCTTCTGAATTACAGAATCTATCTCATCAATATACAACGCCGAGAATCTGGAGCGGTTTGTTTTTTTAAGAAGCAAAACCTCCTCCACTTTATCAGCTAAATTTATGGTCAGACCCATTGAGTAAGTTGAGGCAATATCAGACGCTGATATGCTCTCGCAAGGCAAGTTATTAACCGCGCAGAAGATTCCAGATAAGAAGGTCTTGCCCGTGCCGGGAGGACCATAAAATAAAATTCCAGAAGGCACAAGTTTGTAAGGCGAGGTATATGTTGATATTTCATCAAAATGATTTATGAAGAATGAGAATTCTTTAAGTTTTGAAACAACAGAAGCATAACCTCCAAAATCTTCCCAAGTTAGTTTCCCTCTGAGCTTTCTCAGACTCTTACTGAGGTTAGGCTCAACACCACTCAATAGATACTCTTTAATCTCATCAGAATTTTTCTTAAATATTAAACTTACATCTTTATCCTTCATCAATCCATTTGTAGAAGACATCAAGTTCTTGTAGAAACAACAGGAAAAACCGAATCTATCAAAATTTTTATAGTGGTCGAGCAAATTTGATGTCAATTCTGTCAGTGTTAGAGAATCCTCTTTGATTAAAGATTCGAGGGAGTCCTTTAGATTTGCTGCCTCTAACTTGCGGTTCGTTTCTCCTAAAGTTTCGTTGCATAATTTGTCAGTACAGAAGTTAGAATAAACAAATCTCGATGATAAGTTTATAATTTTGGCATTGTAATTGCTGATTAAGGAAAAGTATCTCATGAGTTTCTCATCAATAATTTGACTTAGAGAAACAAAGGATTTTATGTCTTCCTTCGGCTGACTGTTCAGTAAAGTTTTCAAGGTTCTCTCTATTCTCTCTTCTTTAACTACTAGTTCTGAATCTAAAACCGTAACTTTTATCTTGTTCATTTTACTCGTAATCTCCAATTAAAGCTCGGGAGGCAAGTATTCTCTCTTAACAAACTCCTCTTTAACTTTGTTGAAATAGGATTCCCTATCTGCTTTTGACTCATCTATAACATTATTCAAACTTGCTATCTTGTCGTTGAGCTCTTCATTGTCCATGTCAACATTCAACAAGTCAGCATTCTTAGAGAAAGGAACCTTCAGAGAATTTAGAACCCTGCCGAGCAGTTGGTTATAACTCTGGCTTGCCTCTGAGAATTCACTGTTGCTGTCTGTTAAAACTTTTACCAACCTGCTCAAATTATCATCTTCCTTTCCCATCCTTTGAACTTCTTTAACTACAATCTGCAGAGACATAGTTATGTATTTATTATGAAGAAAAATCATGGCAGAGCTTAAGTCTCTAACTCTCTTCTCAACTTTATCATAAAGAGCCTCTTGAATTGTGAGAGCTTTTCTTATTGCGTCTAAATCCTTGTTTATCTCGAGAAAATGCCTCTTTTTCTTCTCAACATACGATCTTGTTTCATACATTTTACTTGTTAGCTCTGTCAATTCTCTGTTAATTCTATGCAAAGGTTTAACTTCATACTGTGAAAAGATTATGTGATTAACCTTTGGCGGTCCAAGATTTGGGTCCAACTTTTTGAGTTCTTTATATTTTATAACCTTGTTCAAATCGTCGGCTTTTGCCTTGTACTTATCCAACAAGCTAACAGCCAAACTTATTCTTCTGTTTTCCTCCTCACCTTCCAGTCTCTTACTAAAATACTCCTTCCTTAATTTATTGTATGATTCATACGCTGAATCCCTTGACTTCTCCTCTTTTGATATTATTTCTTTCTGCAGGTCAGAATACATTTGTTCAACAGCAGTAAAATCCAGCCTTCTGATTTTTGAGAATATCAGAGCAGTCTTTCTGAGGATAAGAGAATAAGATGAACTTCCAAACTTCAACTTATAAAACTCTTTTAAGAATTTGTTCTTCATATCTTCAAGTTCTTTCTCAAGGCGGGATGTGTCTAAAGAACTGCTCATCTCAGAGGAGATCTCCCTCTCAATAGATTTAAGGTCCATCTTATCATTATTCAAGCTTGAATCAACCAAGTTTTCAAGTTCTGATTTCATAATATCACCTACGGCGCATTCTTTTCATTCTTGTTGATTAAATCAATCAGCTTATTCTTATACTCATCAAACTGGCTTCTTATTGATTTGTTCAACTCATTGAGGATGCTGTAAGAATATTCAAGAACAAAACTTCTTTTGAAATCATCATCAAAAGAATCAAAGTTCTTCATAACATAAGAGGAGATTGTTCTCTTCTCCAATCCATCAAGAACATATTCTGAACTGCCTATTATTAAATGTTTATTTCTCAGAAGAACAGGCAATTTTTTATTGTTGAAATCCACATAAAGCTCTACTTTATTTCCTCTCTTGAAAAGTTTGGTGTTTAAGTAGGGAAGATTGTAAACGGACTTATCAAAATAAGCTCCTTCGTATTTGTAGTAATTTAATTGAATCCTTTCAAGAAGTTTATGATTTTTCTCCATGAACATTGAAGCTGTCGACACGGATAAAACAGCAACTATGGAAGCGAGGCCTCCTGCAATAGCTTTATGATACTTCATCTTTCTCCCCCGTTGAATGTTCTTTTTTGATTAAAGGAATTTTATCTAAGAGAAGATAATATGAGCATCTAACTTCTGAATAATGAAGTTTTCTCAACAGAGAATTAAGTTCAGAGAATGATTTAAACACCAAGTCCAGAAAGATTCTTGAATCATTAAGAAAAAGGGCGGTGTTGATATTTTTATAATCAACAAAGTTAAGGCAGTTTTTGTTTGAGCATTCCAATATTAATATCACTTGAACTTCAAAGTTCAACTTTTTGAAGTCAACAACAGGCTTGCAACTTATCGTGCTTAAGGAATTCATAAGACAAGCAAGAACAAACAAGTAATTATATCTTGGCTGTCCAGTTTGGACAACAAAAATTACAGAATTAAATAATGGTTAGAATAATTTACTCAAACGGAACCTGGCTCCAGAGAGTCCAATCATTTGACGGAGCGTATGAGCCAAATACGAAGTAAGGAGATTGAAGCTGCGAGAAGTATGAGTTCTGAACGCTCGCCCAAGACCTTGCAGAAGGCGTTGATATTCCATAAATGTTGGCTCCAAATTCCCTCCAGGGAACAGTAATCATCCTTTCGGGCCCCTCTCCATAACCCTCAGAGTTTATAGGACCTTTGTAGCCGTGCTTTTTCAGATAAAGAATTGCGTCTTTTACAGGAAGCATGCCTTGGCCTACAGGCAGATGAGTGTGCCCGTATCCAAAACCATCAACCATGTGAATGTTTCCTATTATCTCCGCCTTGTCCATCTTCTTTATCATATCCAGATACCACTCTTTAAACCTTTGCTTTCTATGCTCTTCAGTTTCTCCAGGTTTTGGTTTAAAGTAGCGGTACCACATACCCATATGCTGAGTATCCAATGTTGCTTTTATGTGCCTCTTCGCAAGCTCCTCAGCTTCCCTCTTGTCCATGCCGGGCTGGTAGTAAGGACTGTTCTTATCGGTCAGCATATCAACCATTTTCTTCCTCGCATTCTGAACTAATTCAATGAGCTCCTCCGGATGAGAACCGTAGCCCATATTTGGAAATATGTGCTCTGGAACTATGTAAACTGGCTTTTTCTTCTTCTTTTCAACCGTCTGCTTGTAAGCGTATAT
This sequence comes from Candidatus Woesearchaeota archaeon, assembly GCA_015520525.1. GTDB lineage: Archaea > Nanobdellota > Nanobdellia > Woesearchaeales > WAPY01 > WAPY01. The sequence goes on along the minus strand of WAPY01000100.1, from coordinate 2,827 downwards.
ACCCAACTCTGCGTATGATTCAGCAGACCTTTCTTTAGCGTACTTCGCCATAGGAGCTATATGATTTAAGTCCTCTTTAAGCTGAGCAGCCCTAACCTCCGCGGCTGTTGAGCTTTCGTGAATTTGTTTTATACTTTCATCAATATGCTTCAGCTCTTTCTTCAAGAATTCAATTTTATTAACTTTCTCTGGAGGAAGAATTCCAGCTGAGTCTCCGCCGACCATGGTGTGAAGGAAAGCATCAACCATTTCCTTATTTTTCCCCCTCCTTTTCAAATCCTCAAGCATTTCAATCTGCTCCTTAATCTTTCTTCTTCTATCCAACAGGTCTGTGTATTCTCTCTTGTAATAATCCGCCCAACCTTTAGACTCATTTATTTGAGATTCATACCTCGCCTTTATGAACATCTCCTCAGGGGTTTTTTTCTGGTTGGGGTGGGCTTTATTCCACATTTCAGCCTGCTTCTCAAAGTAATTCCAATCTCTCGGAGCAACTAAGAATCTTCCAACCATGTCAGGCGTTATTTTCATCTTATGACCATTGTGAACATCAATTTCTTTGCCGACATCCTTCTCAGTTATAAGTATTGGAACTGCTTTCTCTAAATCATCAGTTGGGTTTCCATTTATATCCACATACTTCCCATCTTTTGTCATCTTGTAAACTGGCTCGTAGACCTTTATGTTCTTGGCAACTCCAGAAACAATCTGCCCAGTTTGAGTATCCACCAAGTAAGATGCAGCTTTCTTTGGCTCTTCCTCATATTGAGCAAATGCTCCTTTCCACTTCCCCCTCTTATTCCATTCGGCCTCTGATATGGGCCTTGGAAATTCTCCTGTATGAACAACTACAGCTCCAGCGTTAACATCTGCGGCGAGGTCTATTGCCTTCTTAATTTCTGTGATTTCCCTCTCTCGTTCGGCGTCGTTAAAACCTCCTTGAGTCAATCCGGTTAAGTTTCCAATCTGCGGAGGTGCGTGAACGCTTGTTATCTTAACATTGTTTATCTCAGCCAGCCTTCTCATATCTTCTCTCATCTCTTTGCCGTATGACTCCGCTCCGCCCATATTTGGAGGAGCTCCAGCTCCTTCAGGAACAGTTTGAAGCTCTATAGATCGAACTCCTCTTCTTATAGCTGCAACTTCTTGAGTCAGAAGGTTTCCAAGCCTTGGACCTTCCGATATTGTCTGGCCAAGGTCGCTTATCCTAATCAGAGGCTCCCCAGGTTTCGAATCATAAACAGCTTGAGGAGTTATTGATGAGTTGAGTGCGTCTATCTCAGCAAAATAATCCCTGTCCATTGGGCTTATATAATCCATAGTGTCCATTTTACCACGCCATAAAATCAGGCTTGTGAGCCTTCTTAAATATCTTGTATGTTGTCCAAGCTAAAGCGCTCGCTGTTCCCAACGCCCCCTTCTTACTGTCCTCTATTTTCTTCAACTGGTCCTTCGTTAGAACTTCCTTCTTCTCAGCGGGAGGTCCTCCTGGTTTTACCAATGATCCGAACAACTCCGCAAATCCGCCGAGAACATCTACAAAAGGATTTGAGTATGAAACCTTATTTGTTTTTACTTCTTTTTTCTCCTCTTTAACAAGGCCTGCGGATTTCTCTTCCTCTTTAATATACCTGTTAAGTTCATCTCCCAATGAGTCCATAGCATCTTTAAGCGACTTATCCAACGACGATAATATTTCCATTGACTCTTCATCTCTATATTTCTTGTAATTCTCTATATCCTTGTCCGTCCAAGCATAAGATCTAAGATTCACCTCAACAGAACCTATGTGAATAGGTCCTCTTTGATAACCTTCTGCATGAAAGTTGAGCGCGGGCTTCGTTGAATAACTTAAAGTTATAAGAACGCAAGGATAATAATTCCCTTTTTTACCGCCAACCCCCTCCCTAACTGCAAGAACTTCTATTTCCATGCGTGATGTGTCAAAGGAGCTTATTATGTCAGCGTCCTCCATGAGCTTGTTGCTGAGTTGAAGACGTTTTATATTTCTTAAGTATGGTTTTATCCACTCCATATACATTTTTATTGCAGTGTAATGCTGCCTCAAGTACCTTATTGTGAATAAACGACGAGCCTTTAGCTCTTTGTAAGTGTGGTCTCTCCATATCAAATAACTAAGAAGTTTTCTTCTAAGAACTTCCTTGAGCTTCCTATTGAAGTCCAGCTTTCCAACTACTTCATCAACATTCTCAGGTTTGTCAACGAATGTTGAGAAGAAAATATCCGGCAGGAGTGTGAATCCAACTTGAGTTGCAAGTCCATAAACTGAGGAAGGATTCTTTGAACCTCCTTCAACAAGGTCAACCCACACGCCCTTTAATGTGATGTCGGCAGATAAGTACCCCTTGCTCTTAGAATAGACCAATTCGTAAAGGTGAAGCCTTTCCTCTAAAACTCGAAGTTCTCTGACAAGCTGAAATAGTTCTTTTATCATCTTGCCTATAACAGCCATGAATTGAGAAACTTTATCCTGCTGAAGGCTTATCCTCTGCTGGACCATTCCAAACAACGCAGAGTCCTCTGAAGCAGCTTTCAAATCAATTATTTTATCAAATCTGTGAAAGCCAAGGTTCTGCTTAAGAGTGTCAAGCAGGTTAAAGTAAACATCTTCAATAGAAACTGTTGGAGTCGCCCAAATGAACCTGAACTTTTCTCCTGGAGCTGGGAAGCCGGTCTTATTAAACACCCCTGCCTCTATCTCATCAAACTCCTCTTTCTTAAAACCAAACTTCTTCAATTTATCGTTGGCATCAACAGATTCTGGCATTTCCGACCTCAAAATTTTATTAGGAACTCAATATAGTAA
>WAPY01000099.1 GCA_015520525.1 Candidatus Woesearchaeota archaeon | reverse complement strand
CTTTAGGACATTTATCTTCTTCCCGTTTATTTCAACTTCATTTGGATAAACAAGAACTTTGTGGCCTTTATTCTCCAACTTTTGTTTTATATCATAAGCTTCCTTCACAAATACTGCTGAAGAACAAATTGTGATTATCATTTTATTCTTATCATTTGTTTATTCAACTTTTATCTCATCTATATCAAAGTATCTTTTAACTATGTCCTCATACTGCCTTAAGTTGTGAGCGTTTCTTCCTATAAGAAGTCCTTTTGTTCTTCTGTCATTGCTCTTCAGTGTTATTATTTTGCCTTCTTGAATTATGTCATCAACTTTTAAGGGCATGATTAAACTTTTTATGAAATCTTTTATGTTGTCTGAGTATTCTACGACCTTTATCTTTTTGTGCATCTCCTGATTTAATCTTCTTATGTTGTTGCCGTCTTTTCCGAGGGCTTTTCTTAAGTTTAAAGGCATAACTATGAATATCAATCTCTCATCGCTCTCAATGCAGTCTTTCACTTCCGCATGAGTAACTTTCTCAAAGAAAGAGATAAGATTTAATAATCTCGTATCATACTTTTTTGCACTTCTACTCATTTTATTCTTTGCTCTTTGAAATTCCTAAGAATGATACATAGAATCTCTTTTTACATACCGGTCCAAGCTCTGAGTTTGGAATGTCTAATTTTACAACTGGAACATTTGCTAGTTTTGAATAATACTCCATGTCTTTTAGCAGTTCTTCTTTTGGATTTGATGCAATGAATATCTTTTCCAGTTCGTTGCTTCTCAATTTCTTCATCACTTCGTTGAATCCAACAATCAATCTTTCTGTCCCAACATATTTCTTGATTTCTTCTACTTCCTTACTCATTACGACCACCATATGTGTTGTATACTGTGTGTTTTGCCCTGCTTTTTAAACTTTTCTTTTTATGGTTGTTTGAGCAGTTGAGTTTAGAAAGTTTTTTTAATGTTTTGTCAATCCAATATTTATGTTTTCAAATATTCTCTCGTTGCTGGTAATATTTATCCTTGGCATGTTCTCAAAGCAGGTTAATCTTTTCTCTGAGAAGGACGCTTCTAAATTTCTGAAGTTTGTTTTCTATATTTGTGCTCCCTCTTTAATCCTCTACTCTTTCTCTGATTTTAGCTTCAAAATGTCTGATTTATTCTTAATCCTGCTTGGTTCTTCAATACCTTTTATCATGCTCTTCTTTTCTTACTCGATTGCGTCTCTTTTTAATTTTAAGGATAGGTTTGGCAGGAAGTCTTTGGGAACCTTTTTAGTTGGTTCTATGATTGCAAACACAAGTTTAGTTATTGCCATCTCTTTTTCTTTGTTTGACAAGTCTGGTGTTGTGAGAGCTCAAATGATTGACTTTGGCAATGCTCTTATCACATTTTCATTAACTTATTTTATATCTGCGTATTATGGTTTCGGTGAGAAAAAAACCGCTGTTAAAAAACTGCTGTTGGTTCCTGCTCTTTGGGCTTTTGCCCTTGCGTTGTTTATTAGCAGTGTAAATCTCACTCTCCCAATTTGGTTGTTGTCGGCGCTTCACACCTTGGCTTTGGCGTTTGCTCCTCTTATTGTTTTTTCTTTGGGAGTTTATATAACTCTGCGTTTTGAGAAGAAGCTCGCCCTCGCTCTAACAGGTGTTTTTGTCAGAGTGTTATTAGGTTTGTTTTTTGGATTTCTCTTTGTAAATTTGTTTAAGTTTTCTCCAACGACGAGTTTTATAGTTATGCTGGCTTTTTCAGCTCCTGCAGGTTATAACACTCTTGTATTTTCTTCTATAAATAAGCTTGATGAGAAGTTGGCTTCTGTATTTGTCTCTTTGTGTATTCTGTTGTATGTTGCCTTAGTTCCTATTCTCGCTCATTTTTTCTTGTAGAACAAGTATAATTTAGGAAAGTTGAAAAATAGATTACATAACTAGATTTATAAGTAAATTGAAAAGAAATAGTTAAATTACTCTTTATTCTTACTCTTGCTTGATTTTGCTTTCTTAGTTTTAGTTTTTGTTGTTTTCTTCTCTTCTTTCTTTATCTCCTTCTTGGCTGTTTTTTCTGCTTTGCTTTTCTTCTCGTCCTTTTCTCCTTCGTAGCCTCCTATTCTACCTTTTATGACTTTGACAGCTAGTCCAGGAAGGCCTGTTCCAACTGGGACTGGCTGGTTGACCATTACATTCTCTACGACTGAGTTGAGTTTATCAACTTCTCCCATCAAAGACGCTTGCATTATTTGTTTCATCGGAGTTTCGAATGAGGCTCTTGCTAGGACGCTTGCTTTTTCTCTAATTATTCCATACCTGGTTATTCCTTGAACCTTTCCCATGGCGCACATAGCATCTGCAACAAGCATAATGTGTCTTATATTCACATTAAGACCCTGCTCCTGCATGACTTTGTAGACTTCTTGTATTATTGCCTCTCTTGCAGCTTCGATTCCGAGGACTTTTTCAACCTCAAATATGTCGTTGGATGTTGTTCTTGTTGAATCAACAAAGTCGAGCTCCATAACATCTTTCAGATTTGTTCCTGAAGTGAGTATTATGTATTCCCCCTCCCTCTTAACTGGGAGCACATATTTTATGTGTTTGACTCCTGTGACGAATACTTTTTTGAGTTTTTCTTTCAGAGAGTATATTTCATTCAAGTTGTCTGTCTCCTGCTTCTTTGTCACTGTTAATGTGTTGTCTTTCTCCTTTACTTTTATCCCCTTGATTCCCTTATTTATTGAGTTTATTACATCTTGGTTGGTCAAGCCTATTTTGTCGAGCTGTTCTTTGTTTAATTGGATTTCCACGCTCATATCTGCTATGTTTATGTAGAATTCCTGCGCAATCTCTTCAAGCAGAGTTTCTTTAAGTCTTAAAGCAACTTTTTCTATATCTTTGCCTTCTGAGTAAGGCTTCTTTAGGTAGATGTTCATCATTGGTGTGGCTATGTCCTTTCTGCCATCGAATATTTCTATTATTCTAGGCAGTCCTGTTGTAACATTCATCTCTGAAACTCCTGCGAAGTGGAATGTGTTTAGAGTCATTTGTGTTCCTGGTTCTCCTATTGACTCTGCAGTTATTATTCCGACGCTTTCCGCTGGAGTAATCTGCATTTCCTTGTATTCTTTAACAACTTCCTCCACAATCTCTTTAACCTTCTTGTCGCTTATCTTCTTTGGCAAGTTTTCCAGAAGGTCGTTTATTATTTTCTCCGGAAGCTCTTTTGAATATTCTTTTATTATTTGTTCGGCTGTCATTTTACCACCATGATTTGTTTCATATTTTATACTTTTGTTAAGTGCTCTTCTATTATCCTTTTTACATTGAGCACTCCTCCTTCTGATTTGGAAACATCAATTCCGTCCTCTCCATACTCAAATTGTATGATCCTATTGTTTGAGTCCCTCACTGTGTTGTCATATTCTACTCTTACATCTTGAAGAGCATTAGCCAACCTTCTGTATAAGTATCCTGATTTTGGAGTTCTAAGCGCGGTATCCATCAATGAGTCTCTTCCTGTTATTGCTGCGAAGAAGAATTCTGTAGGCTTTAATCCCTGTTTGAAACTGCTGCTTATAAAACCGTGGCTTTCTGGACTTAAGTCATTCTTTTTGAAGTGCGATAAGGTTCTTCCAAAGTAGCCATAGTTTATTCTCTTCCCTCTCAACGCCTGCTGTCCAACCATCGCTGACATTTGAACTAAATTGAGCATTTTAGCTCTTGCTCCGGACCTTATCATAAGCAGGGTGCTGGTTTCTTCCTTTGAGTTTTTCTCTATGACTTCTCCAGCTTCATTTCTTGCTTTGTTCAACGCTTCCATTATGTAAGATTCTAAAGTATCCTCTGCTGTTCTTCCAGGCAAAGGCTTTAGTTTTCCTTCTTTGAATGTTTTAATGAGTTCATTGACTCTCTCTTCAGCTTTTTTCAATATGTCCTTTATTTCTTTCTTGGCTTCTTCCGGAAGGTCAGAGTCTGAGAGCAGGTTTGTCATTCCATAATGCAGTAGAACAACAATTCCTAATTTTGATATATAACCAATTATCTTGAATGTTCTTTCTTTGCCATATCTTTTGTGCAGACTTCTAAGCATTAATCCAGATTCTACTCCTATTGCTGACTTATCAATTGTCCCTTCTTTTAATTTGCCATTCTCTATAAAGACTCTGCTTCCATCTTTTGCTGTTCCAATATATGTGAAATCATCAGGCAGTAGGACGCTAAATATTTCTTTTCCGGTAACCTCTTTTTTGTTTGGAAGTTTTGATATATCATCGACTCCTGCTTCATAGAGTAATTGGACTGCTTCTTTTCTAGGCAGTTTCAAGTATTTTGTGAGCAGGTAATTCCCGGATATTGAGTCTTGAATGCATCCCATAACGCTAAGTCCATATCTTGGGCTGATTATCTGCGTGTTGACATTCATAAGAATCTCAGCTTCCGCCCTCGCTTCTTCAGTTTGGGGAACATGAAGATTCATCTCATCTCCATCAAAGTCTGCGTTGTAAGGGTGGCATACTGCAGGATTTAATCTCAATGTTTTGTAAGGCAATATTTTAGCGTAGTGAGCCATCATGCTCATTTTGTGCAATGAAGGCTGTCTGTTGAACAAAACTATATCCCCATCGAGAAGATGCCTTTCAACTATATATCCTGGCTCAAGCTCCTCAAGAATCTCTTCTTTAAGCTCATCAGTTATTCTTCTCTTCTTGCCGTCTGGTCTTATTACATAATTTGCTCCGGGATACTTCTTTGAACCATTCTTTATGTATCTCTTCAAGTATTCAATGTTCTCTTCTGTAACTCTTTCAGGGACTGTTAGTTTTGTTGCCATTACAAACGGCACTCCCACTTCATTGAGTTCTATTGTTGGATCAGGACTTATAACACTCCTGGCTGAGAAGTTTGTTCTCTTACCTGCTAGATTGTGTCTTATTCTTCCATGTTTGCTCTTTATTCTTTCAGTTAAGGTTTTAAGAGGCTGTCCAGTTCTGTGCCTTGCTGGCGGTAGTTGCGCCACATTGTTATCTATGAATGTTGTAACATGGTATTGTAATAACTCCCATAAATCTTCAATGATTATTTCAGGGGCTCCCGCTATTATATTCTCTTGAAGCCTCTGATTTATCCTGACTATGTCTCCTAATTTGTGTGTTAGGTCGTCCTCGCTTCTCTCGCCGCTTTCTAAGGTTATACTTGGCCTCATTGTAACTGGCGGTATCGGAAGCAGTGTTAGAACCATCCATTCAGGTCTTGCTGTTTCAGGATTAATTCCAAATAAGGGCAAGTCTTCGTCCCTTATTTTTTCCAATCTTGCTCTTACTTCAATAGGTGATAATTTCCTATCTCCTTCCACAAAGGTTGTGGGCTTCTCAAGTGTAATTTTCTCTTGTTTTGCTCCACAGTGCGGGCAGACTTTTATATCTTTTATCTTGTTGGTTATCTCTTTAATCTTCTCTTTCGCTGCTTCAACTCCTTTTTCTTTGGTAACTTCCTCGATCTGCTTTATGTACATCTTTATCTTCTTCTCGCTTATTAATGGCCTTCCGCATTCTCTACATGTTGACCTTAATAAGTCATATATGACATTAACAAATTTTATGTGTATTACGGGTTTTGCGAGGGTTATGTAGCCAAAGTGGCCCAAGCATTCCTTCAGACTCCCACCACAAGTCTTACATTTTAATCCAGGATCTATAACTCCCATGTGCGTGTCCATTAATCCGCCGTCAACAGGGTAGCCTTCCTCATCATATAATTCTGGAGTGATTATTCTGACCGTCGCCATCTTCTCAATCATCTTCGGACTGAGAAGTCCAAATTGGATTGAATCTATCTTTTTATAGACCTCATGTTTTGGATTGTTTATCATTTTATCACCATGCTTGTATTATTTGTTTAGTATTTTGTTTTCAGTATCAACTTTGGATAAACTCCCATAGATTTTAGTTCGTCCATTAAGAGTTTGAAGGCGTAGCTGACTTCAATGAAGCTTATCTTCGCTTTGTCTCCGCACACTGGGCAGAACGCTTCATTCTTGTAATGGTCGTATACAGCGAGCATTCCGCAGTTCTCGCAAACAGGCACCACTACACTGTCTGAGCTGAATCTTTCTTGAAGGAGCAGAGATGTTCCGTGCGCTACGAATGTATCCTTCTCCATTTCTCCCAATCTTAATCCTCCCTCATTCGCTCTTCCTTCTGTTGGTTGTCTTGTCAGCAATTGTATTGGACCGCGGGCTCTCGCATGTATCTTGTTTGCAACCATATGCTTTAATCTTAAGTAGTACATGTCTCCCACGAATATTTTGACTTTGTACATCTCTCCTGTTTCGCCGTTGTACATTGTTTCTGTGCCGTTATCTCTGAATCCCAATGAGAGAAGTTCTTTTCTCAAATCTTCCTCTTTCTCGGATGAGAACGCTGTCGCATCAACATATCTTCCAGCCAAGGCTCCGACTTTTCCAGCTAATAATTCAATTAAATGCGCGACTGTCATCCTGCTTGGGATGCTGTGCGGACTAAATATTAAATCAGGGACTATTCCTGATGCTGTGAACGGCATATCTGCTGGATCAACTATCAATCCGAGCACTCCCTTTTGACCGTGCCTGCTCGTGAATTTGTCCCCAAGCTCGGGAATTCTTGTATCTCTTATTCTGACTTGGACTAATTTATTTCCTTCTTGTGTTTCAGTGATAATTACAGAATCAACAACTCCTTTTTCTCCGTGTTTTAAAGCAACGGAGCTTTCTCTTTTGACGCCTGATGTTAAACTGAATCTGTCCAGGCCGTTTAGGAATCTTGGAGGGCTTGTTTTTCCAATAACAACATCCCCTTCTGAAACTTTTGCTCCAGGGTAGATTATCCCATCTTTCTCTAAATATTTATAATCTTCCTCTGTTCTATAACCTCTGACTTCCTTGTCTGGAATGCAAATTTCATCCCTCAAACCGCCGGGGTACCTTAACTCTTCGCTTGTTGCCGGTCTGAAGTATGTGCTTCTTCCAAAGCCAAAGTCAATTGACCTTCTGTTGATGATTATTGCATCCTCCATATTGAATCCTTTGTAGCTCATAACTGCCACAACGACATTTTGTCCGGCAGGGTGCTTGTCATAATCAATTAAGTCGTGGGCGATTGTTTTAACTATTGGCCTCTGCGCATAATGAAGCAGGTTGACATCCATATCAACCCTCAACGGATAATTTGACACATATACTCCTAAGGCCTGCTTCTGATTCTTTGAACCAATGTTCAACCTCGCGCTTTGTGTGTAATTTGCGAATGGAACCAAAGCTGTTACTAAACTTAACATTGCAACAGGATCAATTTCTAAGTGAGTGTGTTCAGGAGTGAGCTCTTCTTTTGAGAATGCAATGAGAGCATTTTCTTCTTCTGAAGCGTCAAGGTATTCTATAATTCCCTGCTTAACAAGGTCTGACCATTTGAGCTCATTATTTGCTATCATCTCAATGTGCTTTTGTGTTAGCAGGGGCTTTCCATCCTTAACAACAATCAAGGGCCTTCTCAATCTTCCTTTTGATGATTCCATGTGGATTTCATTAACTCGCTCATCATAGAATATGTTAAGCTCTTCTGGAAGCTCAGATTTCCTTCTCTCTTCTTTTATTTGTTCTACAAATTCTTTGGGGTTATCAACTTGACCTATGAATTTACCGTTTAAAAATACATCTGCAACCATAATATCACCTACTGGCTCTCCAAATCTTTTATTGTTTTAAGACCTAAAGACTTTATGTGTTCTATTATCTTCTTCTCATTGGCGTCTTTTGTTGTTGCCTTTGCGAGAAGCGCAAGATTTTTCTTTAATCCAATTGATGAACCTTCAGGAGTTTCAATTGGACCAAGTCTTCCCAAGTGTGTTGGATGAAGCTCCCTCGCTTCGAGGTTCTCTTGAGCAGAACTTAAAAGACTAACAACTCTCTGCAGGTGGGAATTTGTTTCTATAAAATTCCATCTTTGAATTCTTTGAGAAACTCCCTTTCTCGCTCCGACCCAGTTTCCAGTTGCTAAAGCGCTGTAAGTTCTTTGTGTCAACAGTTTATCTCTAACAATAACCTTTAATGAGGGAATCTTGCCCCTCTTGACGCTTCTTTCGAAGTTGTAGAGAATGTCGTTTATTAAAATTCTCATATTAACCCTGAATAGTTCGGATAGAAGGTCTCCGCTTAGTCTTATTCTTTTGTTTATGTAATGGTCTTTATCATCTGGCGGAATCCTGCCTTGATTTACAAGTATGAACTTCTTAAGCATCTTGCATAAGTTATAAGCTTTTAATCTCATATCTTCTTCTTTTGAACCAACATGAGGCAGCAAGTATTTATTCAAGATATCTTTCATATTCTTTATCCTAATTTCTCTTGTTTGTGTGATGCCTATCTTTTTTGCTATAAAGTCTAATGCGTCTTCTTGAGTTTTTATGTCTGCGAACTCATAAAGGTTGACCATCATCTCATCGAACTGTTCTTCTGAGCTGACAAATCTCATTATGTCTTGATCTTTAGTCAGTCCCAGCGCCTTTAACACGATGATTAACGGAATTCTGTGGGCTCTTGTAAATGTTAAGTAGAATAAGCCATCTTTGAATCTCTCAATAGTATGAGGTATCTTAAAAGATCCATTCTCAGAGAAAATTTTGCCCACATATTTACTCGGTCCTGTTGATGCTTCCGTAACCATGAATACATTTGATGCTAAATCCTCAATCTTAACAATAACTTTCTCACTTCCGTTTATTATAAAATAACCTCCCGGATCGTCTGGGTCCTCACCATTCTTTATCAGTTCTTCTCTGCTCATGTTCTTAAGGTAGCAGTTGTTTGATTTGAGCATTATAGGGAGATTCCCTATTTGCGCGTTCAAGTTTTCCTTTTGGGTTCCATCAATTTGAGCGCTGACCTTTAAAGAGATTGGAGCAGCGTATGTTAATTTCCTTATCCTTGCTTCTATTGGGAGGATTTTTCTTATACTGCCGTCCGCTTCTGTTATTTGAGGCTTGTCAACAGTTATCTTGTCCAGTTTGATGACAAAACTGTTTATGTTGTGTGGTATAATCGTTGGTTCTATCTCTTTATATTCTTCTAGGATGTCATTCAATCCATACTCTACAAAATTGTTGAAAGATTCTAAATCCTCTTCAACGAGAGAATGCTGTTCAAAATACTTTTTTAGTAAAATTTTAGAGTCCTTATTCACTTGAAACCACCACCCTATAATATATTGATTCGCCCGCAGTCGGGCTTTTTCTCTTTATCATGATTACATCCCCCTCTTTGACGCTAAGGTCTTGGATCGCGGGGTCTGTTTTTAGAATTTGAGGAAGAGCTCTTATTGTTATATGATACTTTTCAAGAAGAAGTTTCTTTTCTTTCTCGCTTAGTTTTTTGTGCTCAGGAACGAGGACATGCTTGATAATCTTTTTCATTTTCTCCCCCTATAAGTTTGTTTAAATATTTAACGGGCCGGACGAGATTTGAACTCGCGACCACCGGATTAAAAGTCCGACGCTCTGTTGCCCGCCGCATTTTCATGTGGCTCCAGGCTGAGCTACCGGCCCGTATGAGTGTAAACGCCCCAGTCGGGACTTTCGCATTAATTTTGTGTCGAACCCGAGTCGGAGCCTCGACAGGGCTCCATGATAACCACTACACCACTGGGGCATTTGCTTGACTACAGCCTCCTCTCTCTTGCGTTTGATTTTTATCAGTATAAGAAAGATTTGGCTGCCATCAAAAATGGGCAATACAACCTATTTATAAATGTTTTGTTTCTTTTATATTTGTCTTGGAAGCCTGGCAGAAATAAGCAAATTAAAATTGAGAAAGTTTTAAAAAGCAACTGGTTAATTTCTCTTGAATGCATCCAGTCCGTTCTAAAAAAGCAAGTAAAATTAAAGCGGTTATCTTTGACTTTGGAGGAGTTTTTGCATCGAACACCTTCCCCTTTATTGTTAAAGATTTAGCGAATTCCTTTAATGCATCTGCTTTTGATGTTGAGAAATGGTTTAAGGATGGTGTTGTTAAAGAATATGAGAAGGGAAATATTTCGGACAATGCTTTTTGGAGTAGAATAAGTGAACTTGCCGGAAAGCCCCTTCCAGATAACTACAAAGATTTGTTGATTAGAGAGTATAAAAAGCATTCAAGAATAAAAGAGAATATGGAAGAGCTTGTTAATTATCTCAAGAAAAGAGGTTACAAAACTGCGGTTTTATCAAATACTGTCCCTCCGCACATGAACTATAACCTAAAGAATGGAAGATATTCAATATTTGATGTTATTATATTGTCTCCGCAAGTTCATCACGCTAAACCTGAAAGAGAAATTTATAAAGAAGCGCTGAGAAGACTGAATGTAAAACCAGAAGAAGCAGTGTTCACCGATGACAAATTAGAATATGTTAATGCAGCCAGAAAGATGGGCATTCATGCTCTGCAATTTAAAAGTTATTCTTACTTGCTTAAAGAGCTGAGGAAATTACTTAATATAACTTTTTGAGACAATTTAAAGAGAGCTGTTTACACATTGAGTATTAATATCACTCAGAAGTACTTAAAGATACAAACATTTAAATATGATTTTCTCCTTCTTTGAGATCAACATAGATTTAAATAATCCTGGAG
>WAPY01000098.1 GCA_015520525.1 Candidatus Woesearchaeota archaeon | reverse complement strand
GCTCCTAATCCAGCGGCAGCTTCTTCAACACTTGGCTTTTTCTCTTCTTCTTTCTTCTTCTCTTCCTTCTTTGCTTCACCGCCTTGTGCTGGTGCGGCAGCAACCTGCGCTGTCTGAGCGTTCTTTATAACCTCATCAATATTAACTCCTTCTAGTGAGGCAACTAATGCCTTTATCTTGGCGCTGTCAGGACTCACTCCAACAGCTTCTAAAACTTTTTTCATGTTTTCTTCATTTATTTCCTTTCCTGCTTTATGAATAAGCATTGCGGCATATACATACTCCATTTTGATTACCTCCGAATTTTTTATTAACTTAAATAATTAAATAAATTAATTGTTGCTCAATTTTTGTATTTCCTCAGCAGCTCTTTCAGCAGTTGCTATCATATCTTTGACATTGTCGCTTGTTATTATTCCTGCTTCAACGCTGAGAGCTTTTGCTCCCCTATACGCTCTAACCAGCAGTTCTTCTATCGTGTCCTTGCTTGGATATGCTATTTCAACTGCGAGAGTTCTAACTTCTGCAGCCGCTCTTGTAAGGTCGTTCAACACTTTCTCTGTGCTTATGGACAACACATCTTCTCCGAATATTTCTCCATTATCCCAAGCTGCGATAATCCTAAGCCCTATTTCCATAGGTTCTATCCCCAACCTCTTGAGCACTGAAGCCACTTTCTCGCTGACAACCTCTCCTTTCTTAACAACAACCGCGTCTTCTTTTATCGCTATTTTTCCGCCGTCAATCCCTGCTTTAATCCCAACTGATGATAATTCACTGATTATTGGTCCAGGTGGGAAGTTTGTTTTTCCCTTTGGCACAACAATATCTTTTGGAGCGATCTGCCCTGCTTTCGCCGGCGCTCCTGACACATTCTCCTTAAGTATTTTAGCGAGTTTGAATGGATCTTCGTTCGTCAATGCTAATGCAGGCATTCCTTCTAAGTAATCAGCAAGTTTATCAATGTCCTTCTTTTCTCCTTTCAGATTGTTGAGTATTATTCTCATCAGAGTCTTCTTCGTCATTCTTATTTTAACTTTGTCTCTGAGAAGAGCCCTCATCCTCTGAAGTTGTGGTGCGGGTAGGTTGCTCATATCAACCAACGCAATAACATTGTATTTTTTAGCGAGTTCTGTCAACTCTGCAACTGTTTTCTTTTTCCTTTCAGAAACATGAGCTTGATATGCCATTTAGATCACCCTCACCGGATTACTCATTGTGAATTTCAGCATGACCTCTTTTATATTGTTTTTCTCATTGGGTAAGTTGTGAAGTATGTTCTCAAACAGGAACACTGCATTATCAACTATGTCTTCATCGCTCATAGACTCAACGCCCACTCTTGCTTGAACAACAGGCTTTTTCTTTATTGATACTTTGACTGTTCTTTTGATTTTATCAACAATAGTCTTCAAATCCGCTTTTGGAGGGAAAACTGCTCCTGCTTTTGGATTGGGCATTTTTCCTCTTGGAGCTAAAACACGACCGAAGGCTGCAGCCACTTTCGCCATTATGTTGGCTTGGGCTATGAACCATTCATGCTCTTTCGCCAGCTTCTTCGCCAGCCTTGAATTTTTAGCGTATTTGTCAAAGTCGTCTGCTAAAATAACTGTGTCGCAGTATTTCTTCGCATCATCATAAGTTTCAGGCCCAACAAGTGCACAGACCTTAACCTTTTTCGTCAGCGGCTTTGGCAGAAGAACAAAAAATTCTCTTCTGTTGTTTGCCTTCTTTAAATCAAGAGCTTTGAGGGTAATGATCAAATCTACACTTTGGTCGAAATTTCTTTTCTTTGATTTTTCCCTCAGCTCCTTCAGAGCCTTAAGAAATGCTTCTTTATCATGCATATGAATCCCTCCTACTTAAAGTAGTGCTGCGGGATTTTAGCAAAACTAAAATCCTAAAGGAGAGGAAAGCGTATTATTTATAAAGTTTTTGATTTGATTTAAAAAAATTATTAAACAAGCTCATTCTTACCATCCTTATGGATGAGTTAAAGTTGTTGAGCAGGGGAGCTGAGGCAAAGATTTACACTAACGGAAAAACAGTAACAAAGTTGAGATTACATAAGGGCTATAGGATAAAAGAAATTGATAATCCTCTAATCAAGTATAGAACAAGAAGGGAAGCGAGAATCCTCGACAAACTAAGCAGGAACTCTGTTGATTCTCCAAAACTGATAGATGTTGATGAGAACAAGGGCGTCATAGTTATGGAGTTTATTCATGGCAGGAAGTTAAAGGATGTTCTCAATGAGAACAATTTTAATGAACTTATGAAAAAAGTTGGAAGGTTGATTGCCAGAATTCATGAGCTTAACATAATCCATGACGACCTGACAACATCCAATTTTTTAGTTGATGATAATAAGAAAGTTTACCTTATTGATTTCGGATTAAGTTTTATAAGTCCAAAGGTTGAGGATAAAGCTGTTGATTTACATTTGTTTAAAAGGGCTCTTGAGAGCAAGCATTCTCAATTATGGGAGAGAGCGTTTAATTCTTTCTTAGATGAATACTCAAAGAATTACAAAGATGCCGACGAAGTTATAAAAAGATTGAATGAGAAGGTTGAGAAAAGGGGAAGGTACAAAAGAAAGAAAAAGTAATCAGTCTTTTTTTAAGCACGCTTGGGGGTGTATCCTGTTTTATTCCCGTTGTTCTCTCTTTTATTGCTATTTTCTCAAAGCATTTTTACTATACCTCCAAGATCATGCAGGATCTTACCCTTAGTCCAAGATGCTTGACCTTCTTTGAGAGAATTAAGATTATTATAATAAATTGTTATCTTAAAGGAGTTTTTCTTCTTTTGGTAAGTTATGGAGAGAAGTTTCATTTTATTCTTCCTTTCCAGTTCAAGATAAAAAGTGTTTCTTTTCTTTAAAGATTCTACAAACTCGTATTTAGTGAACTTCATCATTAATTTTAAGACCTCACTTCTGAATCTCCCTTCAGTATTCTCAAGTTTCTTTTCAAGTTCAGAAGGATTTTTCTCATTTAAGGTATTATCAGTTGAAATTCTTAAGCCATACATCTTTGTTATATCCATTATGTTTCCACAATCCTTAATAATCTTTTTCATACTTCTATAATTGCTAATTATGGCTTCGAGCATCTCATTCACATAGTAAAAATTTCTCATGATCTCTTCATATTCAGTTGGAATAGAATAGTAAGGATTGTATTTCACACCGCTTTTCTCAATCTTCGTCTTAAAGTTTAACTTTTCTCCGGATAAATTATTGAGAAGTTCTTCAACTACTTTCTCAACAGTTCTTTTTTTGACAATAATTTTCTCAGCTTTTTTATGCTCTCCAATAAATTTTTTCCATTTATTTTCGATACTCTTGCTTTCATCTTTATCCTCAATACTCATGCTTTCACCTTGATATAAGGTAGTAAAACAATTATAAAAACCTTTCGATAGTAACTACTGAGAAGGGAATATATTATTCGTAAAAAAAGATTATTTGTCTTAAATGTTAAAATATGTTTTCAACATGCTCTCTTATCTTATCACTATTGCTTCTCTATTCATACTTTTTAAGGAGATTATTAACATACTCCAAATCTTTTTGGATTGGCTTAACTTCCTCATCACCTTTTTTCAAGGCATCTGCAAAGCCTTTATGATATGTCAAGACAAAGT
>WAPY01000097.1 GCA_015520525.1 Candidatus Woesearchaeota archaeon | reverse complement strand
GTATGAACTTATTCCAGAAAAGGAGATTCTTGAACTTAAAAAAGAAATCAATGAATTAAAGTCTCATCTTGGCCTTAAAAAGCAGGAAGATGTTGTTAATGACAAAAAAGATGTTGAGGAAGGCCAACTGATATTTGCAATAAAAGAACTTACTGAAGTGTTTAAACAGGCTGTTGCCGAGTTGAAAAAGCAGGACACAGAGCCCAAAAAAGACAATAAGAAATCAGAAGAGAAATTGTCAGAAGACAAAGGAAAAATTGATATTTTAATAGAACAGAACAATAAAATAGCTAAAGGCATAGTTGCCTTAGCAGACCTGCTTGAAAACAACCTTCAAAAACTGACGGAAGGGCTTTTGCAACAGCCTAAAATAAAATATATAAGAATACCAATACCGCCACAAGAAAACACGCAAACTCAATACGCTCCACAATACCAACCCCCATATAATCAGCAAACAAGAACCCAAGGTTCATACAACCAACAGCAACCCTTGAATCCAAAACGGCTTCCACCGCAGCCGCCACTAAACCCATCGCAGTTGAAAGGTCAGGTAATACCAAAAGCACCGCCGACTTTAAACCAACAGAATTTAAATCAAGGCAATCAGAGAATTCCAAACTTAAATCCTCAAAGGGCGAACTTGCAGCAAGGCCTTATGAGAAAGCCGTCAAAGAGGCAGATAAGATTCTAAAATGTCAATTAACTTAGAAAGATTCAAACGCTTTGTTATGCTGCTTGGGGAAAAAGCAAAAGAGATTGAGGTCAACCAAAAAAGGAACATGCAGAAAAGCTTACCTAATTCTACTTTAACTTATGAAGAAAAAGTAAAGGAGGTAATCCGCCTGATAAAAGAATTAAAGAAAAAGGATGAGGCGTTTTTCATATATGCGACTCATAGATTAACTTATTTGAGCAACATAACTGATAAGAACAAGAGGGAAATAATTCTTGACGAGCTTCTCATGCAGAGCAGGGAAAGATTGATTAAAGTTGAGGAAGAAAGACAGGTTAAATTATTGGAGAAAAAAGTTGCGTTGAAGGAGCAACTGTTATCATTAAAAATTTTTATTGGCAATATAAGAAAAGCCATTAGGAAGAAGAACATTTCAAAATCACAACTTAAAGAATTGAAGAGAATTGAGAATCGAGCGTTGAAGCTTAAACAAATCATTGATAAGAAATTGAAAGGAATCGCAGTTAGGGAGAATAAAAAGACAAAAAAGGACAACAACAAGAAAAGGAAGGTTAAGAAATCAAAAAAGGCCGGTAAAGAAAAGAAGAGAGTTAAGGGAAGAAGCAAAGTTAAGAAGGTTAAAAAGAGGAAAGCTAAGAAGAAAAAGAAGGAAGAGAAGAAGCTTGAAGTTAGAAAGAAAAGAAAGAAGAGCAGAACTAACGGCAGGAAAGGAAAGAAAAGCAAGTCTAAAACCGTGAGAAAGAAGTAGTTCAGTCTAGAAAAGTTTAAAAAGAGCAGTCAATCTAATTCGGATAGAGGTGGTAATATGGGAGATATAATAATAAGAAGCAAAATAAAAGAATACACAGAAGTTGATGGTAAGAAATTCCAAGTATCAAGCGATTTTGCAGATGAGCTTGCGAAGAAAGTTGAAGAGCTTATTAAGCAAGCCTGCAAGAGAGCTGAAGCCAACGGAAGAAAAACAGTTATGGCAAAAGATCTTTAAACTATTTTTTTATTATTTATAATTTAATAAAAAATAAAGAATTCTTACAAATTGCTTCCAATAATCTTTATGACATCAATCATTCTGTTGCTGTAGCCCCACTCATTGTCGTACCAAGCGACAACTTGAACATAATTGCCGTCGATGACTTTAGTTAGCGATGCGTCAAATATTGCTGAGTGGGGATTGCCTACAATATCACTTGAAACTAAAGGCTCTTCAGTATAATCAACAACACCTCTAAGATGATACTTTGAAACATTCCTGAACAACTCGTTAACCTCCTCAACAGTCACCTGCTTGGCGACCTTGCAGTCAAAAACAATTATACTGCCATCGGCAACTGGAGCTCTTATAGCCATACCCCTCAACCTTCCTCTAATTGATGGAACAACCTTCTCAACAGCCTTAGCCGCTCCAGTAGTTGTAGGGACCAAATTCAAAGCTGCATGCCTCGCCCTCCTCAAATCATGATGAGGGCCGTCGACTATCCTCTGGTCGGCAGTGTAAGCATGGACGGTTGTTAAGAATCCCTCAAGCACATTGAAATTGTCGTTGAGCACCTTTATTATTGGAGCGGAACAGTTTGTGGTGCATGAAGCATTGCTCACTATATCGTCCCTGTGCTTGTCATATAAATGCTCATTAACGCCCTTAACAATTGTCAAGTCAGCATCCTCTGAAGGAGCTGATATTAAAACTTTCTTAGCGCCGGCCTTCAAGTGCTTAGCTGCCAACTCTCTCTTTCTAAAGAAGCCAGTGCTTTCAACAACAACATCAACATTGAAAGAACCCCAAGGAAGCTTCTCAGGATCCCTCTCAGCAAAAACTTTTATCTCCTTGTTGTTGACAATCAAAGCATCGTCAGTGTATGAAACATCGCCGTCAAAATGTCCGTGGACTGAATCATGCTTTAAAAGATGAGCCAAAGTTTTTGTGTCAGTTAAATCATTTATTGCAACGAAATCAATGTTAGGGTCCTTATAACCTGCCCTGAAAACCATTCTTCCTATTCTACCAAAACCATTAATTGCAACTCTTACCATAAGAACCACCTCAATTTTTAGAGAAAAAACTCCCCTCAGAATATTAAAAGTTTTGTGTTCATTGTAAAGGAGAGAATGAAGAGTGATACTCAAACACATAACTTTATGAATCTGACTTTCCTCTTAGTTTTTATTTTCTTTCAATAATAATATCCTGCTTTGCCATTATACTTTCTACTACTGGTTATGCCTGGACTTTGAATGTAATATTAAGTTATTTAGAAGATAGTGGGAAAATAATAGGAAGTTTATTTTGTACAAAGTTCGACAGTTTCCCATAATCACATAACATAATACTTTACTACTGATAAAGGACAAATAAAAGAAAGATTTAAATATTATTTTTACTTATATATTTATATGGTGCAAAATAATTTGTCTTTAGAAGAGAGGATTCATTTACAAAAAGCAGCTGTAGCTTTTGCCTCTTATGTTACTGGAAAGTACCCTCAGATCAACGAGGATAAGAAATTGAATTACTACATTTCAGGTTCTTTATCTGTGATGTTGCTTGCACAGGTAGATTCAATGGATTTACTTGATCCTTCAAAATTGCCTGATATTTCAATAAAAAAGACGAGACGTTTAAATAAGAAGCTGGTGTCAAAATTGGAGGATTTTACTCGACAAATTGGAGATTTTGATTATGTTGAGACGGAAGCTTATAGAGATGCAAAAGACAAAACAATTCCTCGCTACGAGATGGACCCTGAAGGATATGTAAGAGAAAGAGGAAAGTTTTTGTTTAAAGGAGGTGGTGGACCGTCAATTGAAGAGTTGCCCGATCTGGCAAGAGATATTTTGGAATATCGAGAAAGAGCTGTTAAGGTAATGTGTGATCCTATGGTAACACAGGGTAAAGATCGAGT
>WAPY01000096.1 GCA_015520525.1 Candidatus Woesearchaeota archaeon | reverse complement strand
CCAGAAAATAAAGGAATAAGCACATTATCGTCCAAATAGAACAGCCACGCTTTAAACACGAAAGACTCTAAAAATATTGAGACAGACGAAGCAGTAAAAGCGTAAAGAGGATTAATGAACATAGAAGCAAAAGAAGAGGACAAGGCAACTGATAAAATATAAGCTTCAAGATTTCTAAGATGATTCCAAGGGAACAAAACACCTTTCATAAGGTAACTGAAAAGCCTAACGAGAGGATCGCCGAATGTCAATATGGAAACTGAAACGAGGGCGACATTTCTTGGGAATAGGAGGAAGCTTATAAAAAAACCAAAGAAGAATGTTGATACGCCAAAGACTCTGTAAATACGCCCATCGATAAAAGGTTTGACCAACTTCAAGAAAGGAGGATACTTAAATAAGAAAACGACAGCGCTGAAAACCAAAGAGTTTAAGAAGAGGAGGAAAAACAACCAAGTAGAAGCAAGCCCAAAATAACCCATTAATATGAGAGTCAAACCAAGTGAAATATGGAGTAGCTTCCTGTTGACAAGAGAATCAGTATAGTCTAAATCTGAATTTTTAGAGCTCATTCTCCATACCCACTATAAACCATTCACCGTTATGAAAAGCAACTTTAACCCTCCTATTTTTATCTAAATTTAATTTCAGAGGATTGTTTGCGTCCGAACTTTGAAATGTCAAAGGATCCATTATCAAAATAGGAGAAGTGTTCAATACAAGAGCGGAGTAAACATCAACCTTGCTCCAGCCTTCATAGCTCTTCACCTTAACATGCTTGCCTGTTTTAAGATTAATACCTGTGCCCGCAGTGGATTTAATCAAAACAATATTCTCTCCCTTTTTTATCACATCACCAACTCTAAACTTTGACAATCTGACTAAAACATTGACTTTATAAATATCCTTGCTCCTCAAAGAATCCCTGGTAAAGAGAGTCTCGTTGAAGCTTACTTCAGCGCCGAACTTTGATTTTAAAGAATCAGCGCTCCTGCGCAGAGCCTTCATAGTTGTAATATAATAATCCACTCCTCCCTTAACCTTCTCTCTCTTTGTTATGAAAGATTTTGAGCTTTCAACACTCGACTTCACTAAGGAATCAACAAACTTCACATCCTTTTTAGGTATGTTCCTAACTTGAAGAACACCAGCATAGAACTGGCTCTTTGATATTGAACAAGTTGGGCATATTGTTTTTTCAACAGGAACCTCAACAGAAGAAACTGCGTTCTTTATCTCAAAATCAACAAGAAAAGATGAATCGTTAAAGGAGAATGAAACAACTTTAATATTTTCTTTCAAGAAGTTCAAAAGGTCGCTCAAACTGTTCAATGAGAGGGATTTTAAAGATAAAGAGGATTTCAGCAGAGCCTCAAACATCCTTTTAGAAGGCTTCTTCCACTTGTTGTTGTAAAGAACCCTCCCGCATGAAACACAGACCTTAACAGGCTTAACAGTGAAATACAGATTCCCCCCAGTCATTAAAGAAGTTAAACAAGAATCGCAGATTATGTTATCTGACTCCCTCCCGCAAAGCGCGCATTTCATAAGCTTTGGAAACCCCCAAACTTTATAAACTTAGCTTAATACCATAATCGTAACCTTTAAATATTTGTTAATAAATCAAGTAAGTATTAAGGAGGTTCAGAAATGAAAAATTTATTCTCAGGCATGAAGAAAATATTCATAAGGGAAGAGGAAGAAGAATTTGACGATGGCAAAGAGCAGGAATATGTTGAGCTCGACACTTCTTTGGAGGAAGAGAGCAAGAAGATGCTCGTAAAAACCGTCAACCTCACAGATTTCGCCGATGTGAAGCCAATACTTCAGGATTTAAGGGAAGGAAACGTAATAACAATTCTCAACATAAAACCATTAAAGGATAAAGACATGATAGAGATGAAGAGAGCGGTCAACAAGATAAAGAAGACCGTTGAAGCAGTCAACGGGGACATAGCAGGATTCAATGAGGATTACATCATTATAACACCAAGCCAGGCTGAAATATACAGGAACACATCAGCACCTCAGACGCAGAACAAACAGGAACAGCAGGAAGACGACGACGATTTAGATTTAATATAAATTAAATTTTTCCTATCTTTCTTATTCTTATTGTTTTATTAAACAGCAAATAAATCTGCTCATCAATCTTACCTCTTGCTTCCACTCAGATTAAGCTCGTGATCAATTCTTTCAGCGCTTTTTTTAAGGTCCCTAAGCAGTCTTTCCAAGTCAGATTTCAACTCATCAATCAAGTCGGACAATCGAACAACTCTCAACATGTATTTATTGCCCTCTTTGACAACCAAACCAGAACCTAAAAGCCTCTTGAGATGATGAATAACAGTGGCTCTTGTGATTTTAAGCCTGAAGGCAAGCTCATCTGAAGTCAATCCATCGCTTGATTCTAAAAGCTCAACAAAAATTCTGTAGCAGGATTTATTCTTATCTCTAGAAGAGAAAAGCCCCAAAGACCTGCCGAACCACATAAGCTCATCATTAACTGATCCATTGAGGGTTCTCCTAACCTTAACCAAATGAATGGACTTCTCAACCATAAACGAATAAATTACAATTAAGTTTATAAATTTAACCTCTACAGGATTCCTTATGAAGCCTTCAGAAATATTAAAAGTTATGGAAGAGAGCATAAAAAGAAGAGCTTACATTGACAGAACAAGAACAAAGGACAAGCTCCTTCTGTTAATTCTCATACTCATAAGCGCGAGGACAAAAGACGAACTTTTAGAAAAGGTTTCAAATAAGATTATAAAGAGCATCTCATCAAAAAAGTTATGCGAGCTTACTGAGGAAGAGATAAGTAGGATCATATATCCGGTTGGGTTTTACAAGACAAAAGCGAAGCACATAAAGGAGCTGTGCAGAATAATAAAAGAGGAATACAAAGGCAGAGTTCCTGACAGCATAGAAGAACTCGTGAAGCTTCCGGGTGTTGGGAGAAAAACAGCCAATTTATTCTTAGCGACAGCATTCAACAAAAAAACAATATGCGTAGATGTCCATGTGCACAGGATATCAAACAGATTAGGTTTAGTCAAAACAAAAACTCCTGCAGAAACAGAGAAAGCTTTGGAGAGGGTGTTTGACAGGAAGGATTGGCCTAAAATAAATGAAGTGTTCGTCCCGTTCGGCAAGGAGATATGCAAACCTATAAATCCAAAATGCGACACTTGTCCGCTAAGACATATTTGCAAGTTCAACAAAAGCAGGAACAAAAAGAAGTCACTAAAAGAAACTGCTTAAACTTTTGTTCCCTCCTAAAAACTCCTTCTTTGAGTGGCCTATCAATTGAATTATATTATCAACGACAGGTAGGATTTGATTGTTTATATAATATGACGGATCATACTCACCCTGCCTGCACTTGCTTGGAAGTTCAGCCCTATCACTTATCCTGCCTCTGCCGGGTTTAACAATGTACTCTATCATCATTCCTGGATGAACTATAAAACCTTCTGCTTTCATTTTCTTAGCGAGAACAACATGAGGGCTGTTGGAGGAATAACTTGATGTCGCCTTTTGAAGCTGGGTTTTTAGAATAAGCTTCTCGTTGGGAATCTCCCTGTTGTTGAGCTTGTCGATAACCTGCTTTATGAAACGAATAGCCTCATCGTTTTTCTTATCTTTAAGTATTAAAGAGATTACTTTCTCTTGAACCTCCTTGGCGAGGGGGCAATAATTTCTCCTCACCAATTCCAAACCAACAAATTTCAAAGTTCCATCCTCATTAAGCAGAGCGTATTTTTTCTTCGCTCCAGTGTTTGATAATTTAGCACTGACAAACAAACCTCTGGGATAAAATCCCTGATAAGACAAGTGCATCATTCCAGGAAGGGATTTATTGATTGAATCAACAAAATTCTTAGCGTCTTCCTTTGTCTTACCTCCTAAACTAATAAAGATAGAATCTGTGTCTGAATAAATGACCTTAAATCCCTCCTTTTCAGCCTTATTAATCACATTTGTAATATAATACCTCCCATAAGCTGTTATGCTCTCAACACACTCAAAGCAATACCACCTGGAACCAAAGAAGCCCATATAACCATACATTGAATTCGCCACTCTCTTAAGAACCTGCTCTCTAGCCTTGAGTATTAAATTATGTTTTTTTGATTCTTTAATCTCCTTTTTTAGTTTAGTTCTTTCCTCAATAAGATGCTTTATAACTTCGGGAATTAAACCCCTCTTCTTTAAACAGAACCAGTACTTATCAAAACCAGGAACATGGCTTTCCTTCTTATTCTTACAGCATGAGCATCTCAATGAGTCAGGAGATATATTGTGAGCGTCTATTATGGTAGGATACAAGCTTTTGAAATCAAAGATTATGATGCTGTCATAAATGCCCGGCTTCGGCTGGAAAACAAAAGCCCCCTCGTAAGAACGCTTCGCTCTTGCGAGTATCTCATTGTGGTCTGGTTTATTCGGGACGAGAATCGACCTTTTCTCAGCTTCGAAGATTAAATGCCACTCAACTATTTGAGAGTAGCTCATCCGAGAGACATCAAACAACGGCAGATGAGTCATACTAACAAGCTCCATTAAATTAGGGAGAATCTTGTTAAAAAGTTTGAAGGTTATCTCCGAATCCTTCAAGTTGTAATAGTAAAAATCATTCAAGTCATTATCCTGCCATGACCTCGACAAATCTGATAAATCAACCTTTTCCTTACCTTCGCCTAAGAGTTCCATTGCAACACTGTTAAGGTCATAAGAATCAGTCTTTAATGTGCTTGCTATAAAATTCCTGACAACTTTAAACAAATCTATATGAACAAAGCTAGGAACATGAACTGACGGCCTCTTTGACCTCCTGAAAGAAGGCTTCTGTCCATTAAACAAAACATCAACAGAGTTAATTTCAGCCCTTCTAAGTATATAAGGAAAATCAAAATTATCTGAGGAGTAGCCGACAAGTATGTCTGGATTAAATTTAT
>WAPY01000095.1 GCA_015520525.1 Candidatus Woesearchaeota archaeon | reverse complement strand
GAGTATAATAGTAAATGGTAAAGAAATAAACAATTTAAAAATATATGAAAGAGCGAGACTTGGGGTAACATTAGCCTGGCAGATACCTGCGAGCTTTGAAGGATTATCTGTAAAGGAATATTTAGACGCAAGCTGCAGATGTGTGGGTCTTCAATACGATGAAAGAGAAAAAAGGATAAATGAAGTGCTCAGATTAACGGGATTAAACGAAGAGTATTTGGATAGAAAACTAAACAAACTCAGCGGCGGCGAGAGAAAAAGAGTTGAACTTGCAAGCGTCTCGCTGACAGAGCCAAAAGTTGTGATATTGGACGAGCCGGATTCTGGAATAGACATGATAAGCTTCGACAAGATATTAAATTTTATCAAATACTTAAGCAATAAATCACAGATAATTCTCGTCACCCACAGCGAGAAAGTTTCGCAGATGGCAGACGAGGCGATGCTTCTTGTTAAAGGCAAAGTCATTAAGCAAGGTCCAACAAAGGAAATTTTAAGATTATATGATGAGGTGAGCAGATGAGCGAGGACATAATAAATGAGCTGTTAAAATATGCTGAGAAGAGCGTAAATGATCAAGAGATTGTTTCAAAACTTCACTCGGGAGATATTCCCAAGTTAATAATACACGAAGAGGAAATGGAGGACAATAAAAGTATTGAAGGGCTGGATATAAAAGCAGACAAAACGGATGATGGATTCATAAATGTTTTGATAACAATAAAAGAAGGCCACAAGATAGAAAAGCCTCTTTACCTGTGCTTTGGAGTGCTCAGTCCAGCGCACGAGCAGAAAATAAATATGAAGGTTATTGTTGAAGATAATGCTGAAGCAAAAGCCTACGCATTCTGCACTTTCCCAAAGTCAGTGAAGGTAATACACATAATGAAAGCAGAGTATAAACTCGGCAAGAATTCAAGATTCTCATACGATGAATTTCATTATCACGGGCATTTGGGAGCAGAAGTTAAATCATACACAGAAGCTGAACTGGCTGATGAAGCTCAACTATCAACATCTTTCACATTAACATATGGAACAGTTGGAAACCTTGATTATAGAGTAAAATCAAAATTGAACGACAAGGCAAAATTCGTCGCTGTAACAAAAGTAGAAGCGAGAGACATAGACAAAGTATATGTTGATGAGAGTGCTGAACTGAATGGGAAAGAGTCAGCGGCAGTTCTTAAATCAAGACTGTTATCCTCAGAAAATTCAAAAGCAAACTTCATAGGGACAGTCATAGGCAGGGGAGACAACTCAAGAGGTCACGTAGATTGCAAGGAAATCTTGATGGATAATGGAATTGCAGAAACAACGCCTCAATTAAAAGTAGTCAACAAAACAGCTAGATTAACACACGAAGCAGCAATAGGGAGTGTGGATAGAAAAGAGATTCAGACCTTAGAAGCTAGAGGGTTAAGCAAGGAAGAAGCGACAGATTTAATAGTTAGAGGCATGATGAAATAAACATGAGCGAAAAAGTCCTTATGTTAATCTCCGACGGAATAGACAGCATCGTGGCTGCTGACATCTTAATTAGGAAAGGTTTTGATGTTGAATTTATACATCATTCAGCAACCGCCTACGGATACGAAGAGACAATAATAAACAAAGTAAAAGAACTGATAAAAGCATTAGCGAGAAGACACAAAAAGAATTTCTTACTGCACATAACAAATTATAAAATATTTCATGAGAGAACGAGAAACACCAACTATTACAAGATGCACTGCGTTTTATGCAAGAGAACAATGCTAAGAACAGCGGAGAGATTAGCAGATAAGAGAGGGATAAGATTTTTGGGCAATGGAGACAATGTCGGTCAGGTAGCATCCCAAACATTAAAAAATTTAGAGATAATAAGGAAAGGAATAAACAAAGCAATTCTAAGCCCACTATTGTTTATGGACAAACAGGACATAATCAATATTGGAAGAGAAATAGGAACCTACGAATTATCAATAAAAAATCAACTTAAGTGCCCTTATGTTCCAAAAAATCCAGCAACGAAAGTTAAAGCGGAGCAGGTAATTTTAGAGGAAGAAAAGTTAAAAATTGATGATATCATACAAGATGTTGTAAAAAGCGCAAGAACCGAAAGAGCAACTTATTAAGAAGCCCATTAGGAATCAGAAGTTATGAAACGCCGCGGCTGGGATTTGAACCCAGACGTCCTTGCGGACACCAGATAATCAGCGACACACAACAATATAATCTTGCATGACTCTCCAATCTGGCGCACTACCAGGTTATGCGACCGCGGCAACAAGCCAATAAAACAAAAAACAAATCAAATAAGAAGGTAAAGCAGGTTGTTTTTAAAACTTTTGTGAAAGCATTGAATCAATCAAATCAGTTTACCTAATTGTGTAGCCGGAATTCTGACTCGCCAACTCCTCAGCATACTTCAACTTGCTAGGACTCTCAGCAAAAATTTCATACAAAACATCTCCCTCACTCACAGAGTCAAGCTTCTTCTTAAACAAATAAATACCGGCTTTTTTATCGAAGGGAGCACCCGCCGACCTCGCAATCAAGGAGATAACTCGGTTGTTTATGCCTACAACCCTGCCGGTCTTCTCCGCTTTAACAAAAGACTTAAACTTGGCAAGTTTTATCTGAGAACTCTTTGTTATTTTAGCGCCTTGATTTTTAAGAATCTCCAAAAACTTGTCCCTCGCCTTTCCAGATTCCAAAGAATCCTGAGCCATCTTCAAAGCCTGCTTAAAACTGACATTCTTAGTCATATTGATTAAGTGAGCGGACATCATCAAACCCTTCTCTTCTAAATCTAAAGGTCTTCTATCATCCCTCTCAAACAACCAGAGAACATCCCTCGCTTCAAGAGCAGGCCCTATGCCGTTGCCTATAGGCTGAGAACCGTCAGTAATTATGCATCTTATCTTCATACCCAAAAGCTTGCCCAAAACCTCAAACTTGCGCTTCAAACGAACAGCCTTAATCCTTGACTCTATCTTCGCTCCCCTGCCCAAAGGAATATCTATTAAAACATGAGTTGAGGAGACCGACTTCTTCTTGGCCAAAATGCTTGCCAAGAGCTGGCCTTCAGAATCAATAGATAAAGGCCTCTCAACTCGTATTATTTTATCATCGGCGGGTGCGAGATTAACAGATCCCCCCCAAACCATAAAAGCATTCGATTTCTCAATGAAATTTACAAGCTTCTTAATTGAGAAATCAACATGAGTTAACACCTCAACAGTGTCAGCCGTTCCTGCAGGACTTGTTATTGCCCGGGAACTTGTCTTCGGAATGACAATCCCCAACGATGAAACAATAGGCACAATAACCATAGTCGTCCTATTGCCAGCAACACCGCCAATGCAATGCTTATCTGCAACAACCTTCCTATTTATTTTGAGAGTGTCCCCCGTGGATATCATAGCTTCAGTTAAGTAAAGCGTTTCCCTCAAAGTCATCCTATTGGAATAGCATGCAGAAACAAAATAAGCAATTTCCATATCCAGCAGTCTATTATTAGTAATGTCATTAACAATCTGCCTTATCTCCTCACGAGAAAGCTCCTTCCCTTCAAGCTTCCGCCTAATGTAATCCAACGATGCAGGCTTCTCGCTTGGGAAGACCCTTATGTCTTCTCCATTTCTAACTCCCAAGGCAGAATAAACTTCCTCAAAAAGACCAATCTGACCTTTTTTCAACATGCCTGACGACAAATCAAGGATAGCATCAACTGAAGAGTTATCCTTTTTAACCAGCAAAACACGATCACCCTTGCGCATCATCAAAGAAGCAGCATCATCCTCATTCATCAACACAACAAATGTTCCTCCCGTGCTTATGCCAAGCCTCTTAACTTTCATTCAATCACCTCTTGAAGTATTGCCTTTAACAAATAAAGAAATGTGATATTTTAAATAAAGTTTTCCAATGGAAACAAGCAGAACTATGATAAGTGGTCCTGCAAAGATTCCAACAAAACCAAAAACAGCAATGCCTCCAATAACAGAGATAAGAATTAGGAGAGGACTCATCTCAGCTGATGAACTAACAACCCTCGGCCTTATGAGATTATCAACCCAACTAACAACAAGGAACCCATAACTTAGAAGGCCGAAGCCCTGAAACAGCAGAATGTTCGAGTGGAGAACATAACCTTCATAAAGCTTAAGCAAGGCTAAAGGGAACCACACTAAAGGAGGACCAACGATGGGAAGCAGAGAAACAAAAAATGTCGCGACACCCCAAAGCAGAGGAGTTGAGACTCCAAAAAGATAAAAACCCAAAGTAGCAAATAAAGATTGGGCAAGTGCGGAAGCGAAAGAACCGTAAATAACAGCATGAGTCATTTTAGCAATCTCCTTCTCAAGAAACTGTTTGTGGCGCACATCAATTTCTAAAAGGTCTTTAGCAGAAGAGACAATTTTCTCACCATCCCTAAAAAAGAAGAACAGAGCGAAGAGAAAAACAAAAAAATGGAACAGCAGAGCAGGAACGGACATCAAAAGTTTAGAAGATAATGAAAAAATCCAAGATTCCAATTCAGACATAACCTGAGAAGAAAAATAAGAAGGGCTTATTTTAGAACCAAAAAAGTCCAAATGATAAGACAACAAATTTGGATAACTCAAAGAAGCTCCAGAAATGCTACTGCTCGTGCTTCTGTAAACTCCTACAAGTTCAAGAGTCAAACCATTGATAATCAGAATGAATGGAACAACAACAAAGAGAATTGAGAAAACAAGCATAAGAGAAGCAGAAAGGTTTGGATGCTTTAATCTGCTGTTTAACCAGTTGTAAATGGGAAATAGGAAAAAAGCAACAACAGCGGCGCTGAACAAAGTTTTCCAGAATGGCAGAATCATAAGAAAAGACAAAATCAAGACGAAGACAACTAAAGAGATGAAGAAAAGATTGAAGGATTTTGCTCTTCTCATGTCTGTCTCTTATACACATCTCCG
>WAPY01000094.1 GCA_015520525.1 Candidatus Woesearchaeota archaeon | reverse complement strand
TTTTAATCCTTATCAAAAGAAATTTTCTCCACTAACAATTTAAACAATGTTTATAAAGAGAATTAAAAAATTGGTTCTGTTTATTTCTTGAACTTGGCTATTTCGTCTATTAATTCAACATGCCCTAAGAATATTGACCTGCAGCAGTATCTGTCAAGTCCCAAGTCATCTAAAACTTTTTTCTTGTCTTCTCCCGCCTTCACTCTCCTCTCAAACTCTTCCCAAAGATGTCCAATGGGTTTTCCGCAGCTGTAGCATCTGACTGGTATTATCGTTTTGCTCACCTGTATGATTTTTGTCTTTTCGCCCTTGCTCTTCCATGAGTTCCGGGTTTCTTTGTTTCTTTGTATCGGACATCATTAACTAAGAAGTTCCTGTCATAATCAAGGTATCTCTCTTTGAGCTTTGGCTCAAACTCAACGAGGGCTTTTGATATTGCTGTTCTTGCAGCTTCTGCTTGACTGTTGACTCCTCCTCCTTTAACAGTAACTGCTATATCCACTTTTTTAACAATGTCTCCTGCGATTATTAATCCTTCCTGAATTTTTAATCTTGAAAGTTTTGGTTCGTAAGCGTCCAGTAGGATGTTGTTTATTCTGACTATTCCTTTCCCAGGTTTGAGTGTGGCTCTCGCTATTGATCTCTTCCTCTTTCCTGATGTGTGTATTACTTCACTCATTCTTAGCACCTAGTTCTTTTGATAAATCTTTAAGTGTTATGTATTTTGTTGTCGGAAGGTTTTCTTTGTCGTATTGCTTCAAGTTTATTATTTCTTTTCCTTCCAAAGATTTAGGTATTGACACATAGCATTTCACTCTCGCAAGAGCTTTTCTTCCCTTCTCTTGTTTGTATGGGAGCATTCCTCTTATCATTCTCTTGACAATTCTGTCCGCGCTCTTAGGGAAGAACGGTCCTCTTCTTATTGTTCTCCTTTCTCTTCTCGCTCTGTATTTTTCTATGATTTTCCTCTTGTCTCCGGATATTACTGCTCCTGAACAGTTGACTATAATAACTTCTTCTCCCAAGAGTGCTTTCTTAGCGGCGTAGCTCGCTAATCTTCCTATGATTTTGTCTTTGGCGTCGAGTATCATTTTCTTAACCTATTATTTTAATATTTTTTAAGTGTTTATCTTTCATTGCGTCTCTTATTGTGAGTATTTCTCCCCCCGCTTTTTTTATCTTCTCTTCAGCTTGTTTTGAGAAGGATAAAGCGGCGATTGTTACAGGGTGGTCAAGTTCTCCTGAAGCTAAAACTTTTCCTGGAACTATTACCACATCCTTTTCTTTTGTGTTCCTGTTTATCCTCGATATGTTGACCACTCTTCTTGATCTTGTCGGCTTGTCCAATAGTTTAGCCACTGCTTTCCACACTGGTTTTTTGGATTTGAAGCTTTCCGATTTAAGTTCAACTATTAAACTTATCAAGTCCGGGTTTGTTGCTTTTGTTTTCACTTTCATTTTCCTCATCCTGCCTATCCCTTGAGTTTTATGCGGGGGCTGGGATTTGAACCCAGGAACCCACTAAGGGACAAGGCTTTTGCATTATTATCTTAATTCCTCAACCTTGCACATTTGACCAGGCTTTGCTACCCCCGCAAGGAGTTTGATTGCAAAGCAATTACGCTTTTTTTATTGATTCTATAAAATCATTAAATTTGTTTTCTATCTCTTGGGTTGCTCTCTTGACGATTTCGTCTGTGCTGAGCTGACCCCAAGATTCAACATAAAATATGAATTCGTCTTCTTTAGGTTCAACTTTTATTCCTTCTTTGCATTTGTCACTGCACGCGCCGCATAAGTCGCAGTCGTATATTTTGTCTTTTTTAGCAACTAATTTTCCTCCTTCTACTGAGAGCACTTTCTTCGGACATTGTTTGGCGCATTCCTCTTTGTCTTTTATTTTGTCATTGTTTATTGTGATGTCTGCGACTTGATGATAATAAGCCAAGCCGGGGCTCCATTTCATGTGTTCTTTTCCTCTTCCAAGTTCTGCTGTTGCTTCAAGTTCTACTGTTTGTCCTTCTGTGAGTTTTACTATTGGTATGTTTGGATAAACTGGTTTGACATTGGGGTCTGTGCTTTTGAGTTCTGACGCATAAACTGTTTTTGGACCCTTGGCTTTTAGTGTGAATTTAACTTGGCATTTTGCACAGCCTACTCCTCCGCATGTGCATGTTTCTCTGAAGTTGTAATCATTGAGGGGAGTTGTTAAGGGTATTAGTCCAAGCCTGTGCGCGAGGATCTCATCATACATCACAGAGTCATTTTTGAAAAACTCAACATCCTCTATTGCCATTGTGGGCACTTCTTCTACTATTGCTCTTCTCAATGTGTTCATGTATGTTGTGTTCGTCCCTGAAACGAGCAGTTTCAGTTTTAGCCCTTTTTTATCAAGCACGGTTATTTTCATACTCTTCTTCCTCTTTTTCCTCCGGATTTTCTGCATCCGTCATGAGGTATTGGGGTTATATCCTCTATAACTCCAATTTTGAATCTTAATCTTGACAGCGCTCTCACTGCCGCTTGAGCTCCCGGTCCAGGATTTGTCGGTCCTTCATGACCTCCCGGAGCTTTTATTCTTATGTGCAGGGCGTTTATTCCTTTGTCCAAAGCAATTCTTCCGGCAGTTTTCGCTGCTATCATAGCTGCTGTTGGACTGCTTTCAAGCCTCTGCTGTTTGACGACCATTCCTCCAGAAGCTCTCGCTATAGTTTCGGCTCCTGAAAGGTCTGTTATGTGTATGATTGTGTTATTGTATGAGGAATAAATGTGGGCTATGCCCCATCTTGTCTTCTTTTCCTGAGGTTTATTTTGTGTTTTCTCTTCGCTCATTTTTCAACCTTCTCTTCTTTTTTGGCTTTTTGTTCTTTTTGAGTATCATCCTTTGATTCTTTTACTGACTGTTCCTCTGATTCTTTATCCTTCTTCTCTGTTTTTTCTGCTGTCTTTTCCTCTTTCTCTGCTTCTTTGGACTCGCTCTCTTTTTTCAAACTTAATTTGTTCTTTATTTTGACCATTTCTGGATGGTCCGGGTTTGCGAATTTTGAGTTCGGATTTATGACAACCAGCTGTTCTTCCTCCCTTTTTACAAGGTAGGAGGGCGATGTTACTGCTTTATCTCCTACGAGTATGGCTCCGTGTGTGATTAATTGCCTCGCCTGTTTCATTGACAATGCTAAGCTTTTCTTATACACTATCGTTTGAAGCCTCCTGTCAAGCAGTTGTTTTATGTTTAATCCTAAGACATCATCTATCTTAGCGTCCGCTTCAATTAAGCCTAATGAATGCAATTTTTTTATGAGTTCCTGGCTTCCTTTGATATCCTCTTCTGTTCCTCTGACGAACTCCTTCGCCCTTTCTTTGAAGTCTTTAAGCAGGGATTCCATTCTCCAGAGTTCTTTCTTGTTCTTGAACCCATATTCTTTTATTAATGATGCTTCTTTGAGTATCCTTTCTTTTTCCCAGGGCTTGCTTGGCCTTGAGTATTTTCTTCTTTGTCTTTTAATGTCGCCCATTTTTTATAACACCTTTATTTCTTGGCAGTTTTTTTCTTTGTGACGCCCATAACTTTTCCTTTTCCTCTTCTGAAGTTTGACCTTGTTCTTTGGCCTCTCACTGGAAGGTGGAACATATGTCTTATTCCTTTGTAGCTCTTCATCATTTTCATCCTTCTCAAGTCTTCTTCAAGCCTCACTTGAAGGTCTACTCCAACTAAGTGTTCTGTCGCTCCGCTCTCTATGTCTTTTCTTCTGTTGAACATCCATTCAGGAATTCCAAATTTAACGGGCTCTTTGAGTATTGCTTCTAATTTTGAAACTTCTTCATCTGTTAAAACTCCTGCTTTCTTATTTGGGTCAACTCCTGCCACTTTGCATATGGCATTTGCCATCATGAAGCTGACGCCCTTTATCGCCTGCAGGGATGTTATAACTTTTTTATTTCCGTTTAAGTCTGCGTTTGCTAATCTTATTATGTGTTTGAAGTCTGAATTAACTTCTCCAGCAGGATTGTTTTGATTTTTTGTTTCTTTCATTTTTTCCCCTTATTGTTGGTATGATTGTAATTAAACCCGAGAAGTTAGAAGTTAGTCACCCTAACCTCGCTCATTTTCATGAACTCGGGCTTTGCCTTTGAAGTGTTAAGGGTTTATATTTAAAGCTTTCGCTTTTGATTGTCTAAGCTGAGAAAGAGACAAACAAAAGAAGAGGATTATCACATTATCTGAACATTCTCTTTTATTTTTTGAACTGCAAATGGGAGAATAAAAATCAATGAGTATACAGTAACCATAGTTGAAACTTCTGTACTTGATAACTGCACTAACTTTGTCATTTGGCTTATGAAACCAACGGTTCTTATCATTAAATAAGCATTTAATAAAACTAAAGAGGGCATGAACAGGACTGAAACAACATAGAGACCTCCAAGTGATTCTATCTCATTAAGCAGGGAATTGAACAGCATCCCCAAGCTTATGGCTATTATTGCAAGTATCAGATAAACCCATTTTGTAGGGATTATTAAGAGAAAAGGAATCACAAATATTGATATGAAGAAATTAGCGATTAAACCAACGAACAATGACACCCAATATAGGAATCTGACGGATGATACCCCTTTAGTTGGGCTTGACAATATTTCTATTGTATGCTGTATGTCCTGCTCACTCCACCCTTTTTTCCTAAGTTTTTCTATTAGCTTCTCGTAACTCATTTTGCAAGGCCTAAACTTTTAAGAATTTTTATGAACAAGCTTTCTTTTTCCTCATCGGCGAGTTTTTTAGCGTAGCTTTTTCCTATGAGTTTTGAGGCGAGTTCTCTAAATTTAACGCTGACATTCGCATCCGGTTTGTAGTGAGTCACGGGAAACTCCAACCTTTGAGCGTACATTACTTCATCATCATGCGGAATCTCTACAAGAACCGGCTGTTCTATGAACTTCTCTATTTCATCACTGTTCATTTCAACTTTACTCCCTTTGACTTTGTTAACCACCACACCTATTATATTCTTTCCTTTCTCCTCAGCAAGCTTCGACGCCTTTAAAGTGTTAACAACAGATTCCTTATCAGGAGTTGTAACTAGTATAATATCTGTTACTTTATCCAACAAATCTTTAACATGGTTCATGAAGATTATACCTGCATCAATAACAATAACTTCTGATTTTTTATCTAAAAATTTCAGGATTTTGTCAACGCCCTCTTTAACTTTATCCGCATCTATTTTCTTTGCTTTATTCAAAGCAACAGCTCCCGGTATGAAAATGAGCCCAGAATTATGAGTGTAAAGGATATCTTCTTCCTTGGCGTTTCCTTCCAGTAGGTCGTGGAGAGTTTTGTCGGCTCTGAACGCTCCCAAGTGGAGGTTTACATCTGCAGAGTATAAGTTTAAATCTATAAGAACAACTTTTCTACCGTAAGAATACAATGAGTGGGCAAGGTTCACTGCAGTTGTTGTTTTTCCAACTCCTCCTTTTCCAGAAGTTACTAGCAGTATTCTCGTCATAAAGCATCTAATAGTCCTCTAATTCTTCTTCATTTAAATATGTTTTGATGATATATTTAAAGAAGTTCATGCTTCTTTTGTAATATTCCAACACAGTATCATAATCAATAGTTACTTCCTTGCCGTCCAAGGTCAATTTCATATTAACATGTCTTCTGTACTCATTAAATGACTCAAACTTCGCCCTAAGAAGTTTGTTCAAGTAGAAATAGAAGTCAAGCTCTTTCATAACTGTCTCGTCATCCTGGAAATACTTTCTTATGAGTTGAGTTTTCAAGCCGTAAGTTTTCGGCATTTCAAAATCTTCACCTTCATCCTGCTTGTACTTTAACAGAGCATCGATAAGAAGTTGATAAACAGAAATTAATCTCTTAATTATTGACCTTATAACATCAACAGTTCGCGAGTATTTCATACTGACGAAGACCAAATGCTCCGCCCGCTTAAGCTCGTCTTTACAGTCAAGTAAGATGTCTCTCATGAAGTAATAGGAGAAAGTGAACAAGTATAAAAAGTTTTATGTAAAAATATGAAAAAGTTTTTAAAATCCTGTTCTGTCCTTCAACTTGGGTGGTGCCTGACTATCCGAGAGGAGGAAAGTCCGCCCACAAGAAAAGCTGTCCGTAAGGATTCCCGAAAGGGAAGGCAACCGCTCAGAAACGGAACAGCTCCTGTCAAGGATGAATCCTTTTAGGAGGACGTTTCAGGAGATCTGGTGAAACGGCGAGCCCCAGCTGTGCAAGCCTTTTCGGCGCTAAGTAGAATGTCAGGGCAAACTTCTCAGAAGTTTGACAGAAGGCGGCTTACAACCACCCAAATATTATATTATTAAAGGTTAACAAGAAGGTGTTAGAATGGCTAAGAATCAAATTGCGCTCCCCGCAAGTGGCGGAGGATTGATGCGTTATTCAGATGAGTTCAAAAGCAAGCTTCAGATAAAGCCGTCTCATATCGTTGCTGTTATAGTTGTTGCTATAGTAATTGAGGTTCTGCTGAGGCTGAGGTGAAATGGTAAGACTGAACCAAAGAAGGATGCAGGAGGCCATGAGAAGGCTGGGAATCCAACAGCAGGAGATTGACGCAGAGAAGGTTATTATTGAAACGCCTGACAAGAGGATAATAATAAATTCTCCTCAAGTTGTTAAGGTAAATTTAATGGGCCAGGATACTTTCCAGATAACTGGAAATATTTCTGAGGAGAACAGAGAGTTTGAACCTTCTGAAGAGGATATTAAATTAGTTGTGGAAAAAACTGGGAGAAGCAGAGATGAAGTAATCAAGGTTCTAAAAGAAACTAATGGGGATATCGCGTCTTCAATATTGAAATTGAGCAATGAATAAAAACAAAAAGTAATCTTATTTTTTGTTAAACTTTATAAACTATCAGCTTATTTTATTCTCATGATAAATCAAAGCGAAAACAATGACAAACTAAGTTCTGGAAGTGATGTAATTGACAAATTACTGAATGGAGGTTTCGACAGGGGAATTATAACCTCAGTATATGGGCCTGCAGCTTCTGGAAAAACAACCTTGTGTTTAATGGCGAGCATATCCGCATCAAAACAGGGGAAGGTTTTCTTCATAGACAGTGAGGGCGGATTCTCTGTTGAGAGGCTTAAACAGTTGACTAAAGATTATAAAGCTGTGTTGAAGAACATTTCTTTAATGAAGCCTACAAGGTTTGAAGAGCAGGAGAAGGTTTTTGATGAATTGAACAGGCTAATTTTAAATTCAAAAGACAATAAATATTCATTGATTATTGTGGACACTATTTCCTTCCTTTACAGAGTTGAAAAAGATGAGAGCAATGTCCATGAGTTAAACAGGAGGCTTGGAAAACAAGTTAATCTGTTGAATGAGATTGCCAGGAAAAAGAATATTCCGGTAATAATGACAAATCAAGTGTACGCTGATTTTTCCAATAAGAACAATGTTAAAATCGTCGGCGGTGACATAATAAAATATGCAAGCAAGTGTATGATTCAGCTTGATAATTTAAAGGGCAATCTTAGAAAGATAACTCTTATAAAACACAGAAGCTTACCAGAGAAAAGTTTATTTTTTGAAATTAAAGAAAGAGGATTTTTTGAAGCTAGTGGGAAAGATAACAAATTTAGAATCTTTTGAGGTGATATTATGACTGAAATGCTTTATATGTTGGACTGCTACAAGAAAGAATTTGATGCGAAAGTCGAGAATGTTGTTGAAGATGAAAACAGCTGTTTGGTTGAACTTGACAAGACTTTATTCTACCCGAGAGGAGGCGGCCAGCCGAACGACACAGGAACATTAAAAAGCGGCAGTGGAGAGTATAAAGTCGTTGATGTTTTCAAGAAGGATGGAAGAGTGCTTCACAAAGTTGACCATTGCGGTTTATCTGCGGGGGATTCTGTCCATGGTATTATTGATTGGGACAGGAGGTATTATTTCATGAGATGCCACACTGCAGCGCATATATTATCAGCTGTAATTCATAAAGAAACAGGAGCTTTCATAACTGGCAACAACATAAGTGAGGACAAAGTCCGTATTGATTTCAACCTTGAAAAGTTCGACAGAGACAAATTTAAACATTATGAAGAAGAAGTCAACAGAATAATTAATGAAGGGCATGATGTTTCATTATCATTAATGCCGAGAGAGGAAGCATTCAAGATCCCGGACTTAGTGAAGTTGAAGAAGCTCCTTCCTGAATCAATAAAAACGATAAGAGTTGTAAATATTGATGGAGTTGATATTCAAGCTTGCGCAGGAACTCATGTTAAGAACACAAGAGAAATAAGAGGAATTGAGATAATAAAGGTTGAGAATAAGGGAAAGAACAATAGGAGGGTGTATTTTAAACTTAAGGAGTAAGCAGGATGGCTGAAAGAGAAAAGAAGATTCCAAATACAGGAGCATACTGTTTAATTATGAGCTTGGATAAGGATGTTCGCATGGGGGTTGGAAAGCTTGGGGAGTTTAACTTCCCAAAGGGATATTATGTTTATGTTGGTTCTGCAATGAAGAATTTGAAGCAGAGAGTTGCCCGTCATTTCAGGGATAATAAGAAATTAAAATGGCACATTGATTATTTTCTCGAGAACGCAAGTCTCCTCAGAGCTTTTGTTTATCCAAGCAGGAGGAGGTTGGAATCAAAGATTGCTAAAATATTTGAGGACGAAGTTAAATCAGGAAAGGCGAACATAATTGTTAAGAAGTTCGGAGCCACGGACACTAAAGATTCCACGCACTTGTTTTATTTTCCCTCAGAGAATTCTTTGAAAGAATCGTTGAGAACAGTCAGGAAAAAAATAAAAAGTATTTAAAAAATTCAATATCAGCTGGTTCATTCAGAGTCAATTAATCTTCCGCTGTAAAATCTTCAACCTTATACTTGAATTCGTCGTCGCTTTTTATCAATCCTTTGTTCTTCATGTATTCTCTAGCTAGTATGTAGAAGATTAATCCTAAACTCTTGGCTCCTTTGTTGTTGCAGGGTATAACAAAGTCTATGTTGTTCGTTTGGTTGTTGCTGTCGCACAGAGCCATAACTGGTATTCCAACATTTAAGGCGTCAAGCATTATGTTCTTGTCAGGCCAAGGGTCAATTATCATTATTAATTTCGCTTCTGTGTAAGTCTTCAACTGCGGATTCGTCAGCGCTCCAGGAGGATACCTGCCGACGAAGGTTCTTACTCCCGTGACTTTGCCGAACATGGCGGCAGGCTTCCAGCCGTTCTCCCTCTTGCACGCGATTATTACATCCTTAGGGTCGTATCTTGCAAGCATTTTTGCCGCGATTTTCAACCTTTCGTTTATCTTCTGCAAGTTAAGTATTGCAAGACCGTCCGGCCTTATCTTGTATATGAAAGGCGCCATATACTTTGTTTTGAACTTTGTGCCTATGTGTATTCCCGACTTCAGATATACATCCTGCGGAACTAACCATTCTTCATCCATTTTTTACCACCTTAACAACCAAAAAGCCGAGAAGACCTCGCGTTTTTATCACCTCAGCGAGAACATCCCCACGGGGATTTTTGGTATTGATAATTGGGACTCAACTCCCATTTATAAAATTAACTAAATTAAGGGATAATTAAGTAAAACATATAAATAAAGGAATAAAGCTTTGAACCATGAATACTTTGTTGACTGTGCTTTTATGGGGAACTTACTTGGTTGGTTTATACTCTTTAATATTCTGGCTGATAACTCTTCTAAACACTGATATTACCAAAGAGCCTAAGTTGAAGAAGATCAAGAACTGGCCTTCAGTCTCTGTTTTAATACCTGCGTATAATGAGGAAAAAACCATAGAAGCTTGCGCTTTATCAGCCTTAAGCTTGGACTACCCAAAGGACAAGTTGAGTGTTATCATAATCAATGACGGCTCTAAAGATAAAACTAAGCAGATAGCGGAGAGGCTGGCGAAAAAGTATGATAATCTAAGGGTTATAAACTTGGAGAATGGCGGAAAGGCTAGAGCCATAAACAAGGCTTTAGAAACGGTTGATTCAGAATACTTCGCATGTTTGGATGCTGATTCTTTCGTCGACAGGGAAACTTTGAAAAAGATGATTTCAATATTCAAGCGTTCAAGTAGCAAAGTCGCAGCGGTTGTTCCAGCAATGAAGGTCTACAATCCAAAAACAGCCTTACAGAAAATTCAGGACATAGAATACAACACGGCAATACTGTTAAATAGACTATTATCTGAGTTGGATTCAGCTTATGTTACTCCCGGCCCTTTCAGTGTTTATAAAACGAAGGTTGTTAAAAAGATAGGGGGATTTGATGAGCAGAGCTTAACAGAGGACCAGGAAATCGCATACAGGCTTCAGAAGAATTTTTACACGATAAAACAATGTCCGGACGCTTGGGTCTTCACATCAACGCCCAGCAATGGGAGAGCTTTTTTCAAGCAGAGGAGAAGGTGGAACCGCGGCGGAATTGAGACTTGGCTTAAGTACAGACGGCTATTGTTGAATCCAAAGTATGGAAACTTCGGGATAATGCAAATGCCATTAATCGCGGTTGGTTATTTGATGGGTATTCTCGCTTTAGTGTTCGCTTTTTTCTTTTATATAAAACCCTTATTTAGAAGCATACATGATTTATACTTGGTCAATTGGGACTTCATGACTTATATAAAAGACGCTTTGAAGAATGGACTCTTCCATAATTTTACATGGTTGAACTTTGATTTCCTAACCTTCTTCTTCGTCTTCACATTCTCAGCTCTCGCAATAATAACAGTAATTTATGCATTTAAATACACGAAGGAGGGTTGGAAGCTTGGAAGAATTTTAATGCTGATACCTTACATCCTTCTGTATTATTTATTGCAGAGTGTTATTGTCACTGTGGCGCTCACCGAAACAATTTTAAATAAAAAGAGAAGATGGTAAATTATGAAGAGAAGTTCATATCCTAAAAGATATCTGCTGTCCGCATTTATAACTCTTCTCATATTCTTTTTAGGCATATCGTTAGGCATTATAATTGACAACATGAGGGTGAGCTATGTTGAGAACTTGAACGCTCAGCAGGAGATTAATTTTGAGGACTTACAGCTCCAATCTTCATACATAAACACTTTGAAATCTGAGAATTCGTCTGATGTTTGCTCTGCTTATCAGGCGGTCATTGAAAGGGCGGTTGGGGACCTGTCAGACTCACTTGCAGAAGTGGAGGATTACTCTCAGAACAACAGGATAAATAAAGAAGATTATGATAGAATACAAAAGAAGTACATTCTTGACAACATAAGATATTGGTTCTTAGTTAAGACTGCTAAGAAGCAGTGCAGGCTGAACACAACAACTATACTTTATTTTTATGACTCAAAATGTACAATATGCCCAAATCAGGGTGTAATATTGAGCTATTTCAAAAAGATTTATGGAAACAACCTGCTGGTTTTCCCCATAAATATGGACTACGGCAAAGATTTGTCTATAGTTAAAGCTATTAAGAACCAGTTTAATGTTACCTCTTATCCGAGTATTATTGTAAATGGAGTTACATATAAAGGTGTTGTGGGCAAGGAGGAACTTGCAGGCATTCTCAAAAAAGATTTTCAAGAAGCAAATTCTTTGAATAGTAAAGATGAAAAATAAAACTATCAAACTGTTGTTTTGGTCAATTATTTTTGTGTTTGCTGTTTTGTTCTTTGGACTTGTATCCTTAAGAAGAGCCTTATGGTATGATGAAGCGATTTACATAGGAATGGCAAAGTGGTTTTTTTCATTTGGAAAAATTGGTCTTCTTGATGCATTGAGGCCTCCTCTATTCCCTATGATTTTGGGTTTCTTCTGGAAGTTTGGATTAAATCCGAGAATCTTCGGGATTGTCATGAATTTCTTTCTTGATATTTTAAGCGCGTTAATAATTTATAAGATATCATCAAGGTTTATAAGAAAGGAATACGCATTACTCTCTACTGCATTATTTTTAATAAATTATGTTGTTCTCTTCTTCAATTCGCTTGCATTAACAGAATCACTAGCTACCTTCTTAATGATGCTTTCCATTTATGTTTATTTAAAAAAGAAATATTTGTTATCAGGATTCTTCATTGGCTTAACTTTTTTAACCCGCTTCCCTTTCGGAATAGTGTTAATTCCTATTCTCCTTCAAGAACTCTTGTTTTCCAAGAGAAATGTGAAAATCCTTAATCTCTTAAAGATAAATTTCGCATTCATAGTTACTCTTGTTCCCTACTTCATCTTTAATTATTTCAGATACAACCATCATTTATTTTATCCTTTCCAGAACGCAGTGTATACTGTCTCCATAGCTAAAGCAAACAAGGACTTGTTCTTTTATGCTGTAAATGTTTTGAAAACAGACTGGCTTTTCATATTTGCTGTTGTTCCATTTATTCTTTTAATAATCCAAATCTTTAATCACAAACTGCTGAAGAAGAAAGAGGTGTTCTTCCTCTTATTAATCGCGATTTCATTTCTTCTTCCATTCGCTTACTTCACTCATACTCCTCATAAAGAGGTAAGGTATGCTCTGTCCTTTATTCCTTTTCTGTCTATATTATCATGTTATGGATTATATTATCTTTTTGAGAAGTTTTTAAAAGTTCTTAGAGGAATAGATAGAAAAAAAGCAAGGCTTATTGCATCTGTATTCTTATTAGTTGTTATTGTCATTACAGGTTCATCTCAAGTTCGTTCTTACATTTACAACAGCAGATTCAAAGCTTACAAAACGGATATAACTTATAATCATGAACTAAATGCAATAAGAGAAAATTTAACGGCAAGATTAAACAAGATGAATAATAACGCAGTCCTCTTAACAAATGATGTTTCTTTTTCTTATTACACGAATGACAAGATAGTTTCAATCGTTTTCCCATCATTAAGCGTTAAGATTCTCCATATTTATAATGGAAAAGGAGGCTTTATAGTTTTAAATTCTTGTCAATTAAAATGCTATGATAACAACTGCCTTGAGAAGAAGAAAGAGTTAATGAATGCTCTTTCAAATTACACGATACTCTTCAGAACAGAGAGTTTCGGGAACAACTGCAGTTATATTGTTTATAAAAATAAATAAAAGAAAAGCTTATCCTTCTAAAGGATAAACCTTCAAATCTTTATAAATAGGTCCTTCCGGAGTTAAGGTTGAAGATTTCAATTTGAAGGATGTTATTTCAAACTCATCGTCGGGAATTCCTATGTTGTTCAATAAGTTTAAGAGTTTGTCGTGTTCAGCTGACAAGACTCTGGCTAATGTTATGTGGCTTACAAAGGTTCCTTCTGTTTTATTAGGATAATCACTTAAAGCATCATTAACTAAATGCTTCAATTCATAAATCGCTTCTCCATGAGTGCCCGCCCAGATCACTCTTATAAATTTCCTGCTTGGAAAAACGCCCAGCTCTGCGAATGTCAAAAAGAACCTCTTGAACCTTATTTGAGACAGTCTTTTCTCAACATCTCTCACTTTATCCTCGCTCAAGTCTCCAAGAAATTGCAGGGTTATGTGAAAATCTTTAACCATTTTGAATCTTCCAAACTTAAGGGATGATTGAGCTTCAACAAGAGGTTTTATCTTATCCTTTGGTATGTCCACAGCAACAAACACTCTCATAACATCAAGTGAATTTATCTGATTATAAAAAGTTTAGCATAAACACCCAAGACAAAACTGCCACTTTAAAATGAAAAAAATTTATAAATTGAATCTCTTCGCTGTCTGCAGTGATATTATGAAAGATGATTTAGGAGAATTAATTGACTTGATTTGGAAGATGGATGAATTTCTCTTAAAAGGTAAAGATGATTCAAGCAAGATGATTGCTGAGGATCACAAAAGAATCACCCATTTTTTAAATGAGAATTATTTTAACAAGCATCAGGAGGATGAGAACAAGCAATCTGAACTAGTAAAAGAAACCGCTAGATGGTTATATCATGAATTAGATAATGAACCTACCGCTCTTAATATAATAAGGTCTAATTCCAAAAAGGAGAAGGAAAATTATGAATTAGATAATCTTATTAAACTTGAAGCAGTCTCATTTAGATTATACAAGAGAAACTCAAGCAACATATCCAAAAGTAAGAAAGGAGGAATAATCTTCCTAAATGTATTCTTATTATATTACTCTCAGGTCGGAATTGATATTTTTAACAGATTAAATTTGAATAATAAGTTAAAAGACTCTCAATACGAGGAGTATAAGAAATTAAGAGGGTATTTTAAAAGCGTGTATGAGGAGTGGCAGAGGATAAATAAAGAGAAAGTTACAGAAGAGAGGATAATTGGATTCTTAGATTACATCTCAGACAAGGGCTGGAATTTAGTAAGGACAA
Organism: Candidatus Woesearchaeota archaeon; assembly: GCA_015520525.1. Taxonomy (GTDB): domain Archaea; phylum Nanobdellota; class Nanobdellia; order Woesearchaeales; family WAPY01; genus WAPY01. The sequence continues at coordinate 458 of WAPY01000094.1, read as the reverse complement.
TTAAAAAGGAGCATCACAACAACTTAATACCAGTAAGAACCTATTTAAATCTTCTTGATAAAATGATAAATAAGTATGATGAGTTATTGCTGAGAGACGCAGAGTTGAGAAAGAAGAATAGCAGAACAAAAAAGAGAAAAATCTAATTTTCTGAGTTTCTTGAATAAAAGGGATTCATAACTCTTGCGCGCCCCACAGTCAGTTTGATTAATAAATTAAACAATACAGAACAACGCAGAAAGACTTTTACTCAACACATAATAACAGCTTTGACCTTGAATCGCTTTTCTCACCAAGTAACTTAAATGTGTTTCTTCACTCCAAAATTTCTAACAAAGGAACAATAATAAATTCCAGCTTTCTCTCATTTCTTTAAACTCCTGGCAAAGATTAAAAATAAAATCCAACTCTCTCAAATAGGAATTCGTTAAAACATAAAAACAAAAATAACAAAAAAT
>WAPY01000093.1 GCA_015520525.1 Candidatus Woesearchaeota archaeon | reverse complement strand
TAATTATTACAGAGCTTGGCATTAACAAGAAGAGTTTTGTTCTTGATGCAGGAACAGGTTCAGGATCCCTCGCTTTAATACTTGCTACGATAGCAAAAAAGGTTGTATCATATGAAAAAAGAGAAGAGTTCTTTAAGATTGCTGAAGAGAATAAAAAGATGTTTGGGTTGAAGAATTTAATCATAAAAAATAAGGATGTGCTCTCAGCAAGAGAAAAGAATATTGACGCTGTTACTCTGGACCTTCCCGAACCTTTTAATGTGATAAAACATTTAACTCCCAGAGTTAAGGTCGGAGCTTTTATATCAACTTATCTTCCCCAGATTGACCAAGTTAAAGACCTTGTTAAAAAAGTAGAAGATCATAATAAGGAGAATAAGGAGAAATTAATTTATATAAAAACTGTTGAGATTTTGGAAAGAGAATGGATAGTTGATAATAAAAGGCTAAGGCCTAAAAACATTATGCTTGGCCACACTGCTTTCATAAGCTTTTTCAGGAGGGTATTATGAACAAGCTTGAAGGATTTTATGCAATTGAGAAGTTCAAATTGAGGCATCCGCCATGGTCCATAGTCAGACTTGACCTTGCCGAGCCTATAATTAAAAACTTAAAAGACAATTCTGTTTACACATTAAGAACCGCGTTTGAGAACAATCCTAAGAACTCAAAGGATTTTTGGCTTCCAAGATTCATAGGAGTATCAGGGAGCAGAATTAAAGAAAGATTAAGCGAGTTGAAGGAGCATTTTGAGGATGAGGAGAATGTTTTTGTTATAATATATCCCTATTTTAAGCCTCTGTTCAGTGGAATAATGGAAATCATATTTGAGTCGAATCCAATAAACTCTTCTAAAACTGTAATAGTTGAGTCATGCAAAGGAAACCTTTCAAACCTCACAGACCACAACCTCAAGGATTATGAGGCTAAAGTAATACTCTCAAACACAAATGAGATAATAAGAGAAAAATCAGATGTTCCCCACTGGCAGGAGTTAAGGGGCGAAATCTTAGATATTGTGAGGAAGATAAGCAACAATATTCCGATAAACAAAAAAACAAAGTTCAGGCTGGAGTGGAGCTTCACAGATGAGTCATTCTTATTCTATGAAATGAAAACAATTTAATATTCAAATATGAATATTTGTTTCAAAAGAATTTTTAAATATGCTCATTTCAAATATTCTTGGTGGTAAGAATGATTTTAACATCTGAATCTGTTACAGAAGGTCATCCAGACAAAGTTTGCGATATAATATCCGACTCGATACTTGATGAAGCGCTGAAGCAGGACAGAATGTCAAGAGTAGCCTGCGAGACATTTGCAACAAGAGGATTTATAGTTGTTGGTGGCGAAATAACAACAAAAGCGAACTTAAAAATCTCAAATATAGTTAGGAAAACTCTGAAGAGAATAGGATATGATAATGAAGAGTTAGGTTTGAATTATGAAACTGTCGGCATTTTAACAGCAGTCCAGCCCCAAAGTCCCGACATTGCGTTGGGAGTTGATGAGAAAGACAATCATGAGGAAGGCGCCGGAGATCAAGGCATCATGGTAGGCTACGCAACAAATGAAACTAAGGAGATGATTCCCCTGCCAACCCTCCTAGCAAACAGGCTTACCCAAAGGCTTACTGAGGTTAGAAAGAAAGGAATTCTCTCCTATTTAGGGCCTGATGGAAAATCCCAGGTAAGTGTTGAGTATGAGAACGGAAAAGCTAAGAGAATAACAAACATTGTCATAGCAACACAGCACAGAAGAAATGTGAGCATTAAAAGGCTGAGGAAGGATGTTTATGAGAAAGTCATAAAGCCAGTGTGCTCAAAATTAATAGATAAAAAAACAAGAATTGTGATAAACGGCACTGGAAGATTTGTTATTGGAGGACCTCAAGCGGACACTGGATTGACAGGCAGAAAGATAGTTGTTGACAACTATGGACCAACCGTCCCTGTCGGTGGAGGATGCTTCTCAGGCAAGGACCCAACAAAAGTAGATAGATCAGCAGCGTACATGGCAAGGTACATAGCAAAGAACATTGTCAAAGCTGGATTATGTGATAAATGTCAGGTCACATTAAGCTACGCTATAGGAGTTGCCGAGCCCACATCTTTGAATATAAACTGCTTTGGAACAAATAAAATTGACGAGGATAAGATTAAAAAAGCTGTTGTTAAAGTCTTCCCTCTGAAACCCAAAGACATAATCAAAATTCTTGACTTAAGGAGACCTATTTATTCAAGGACAGCTGCTTATGGACACTTCGGCAGGGCAGGATTTCCTTGGGAGAAAACGGACAAGGCAAAGGCGTTGAGGAAAGAAATAGGAATCTAAGTAGAT